>NZ_JAVREL010000030.1:0-81016 GCF_031845365.1 Streptomyces litchfieldiae | reverse complement strand
CCGTCCTCACCCTCGGCATCTCCGAAACCATCGAGGACCACGCCCCCACCACAGACACCCGCGTCACCGGCACCCTCCGCCGCGACGAAGGCACCTGGCACCGCGTCCTCACCTCCCTCGCCACCGCCGCGAGCCACGCGACCCCCGACTGGGCCGCGCTGCACACCGAGCGGTCGCCGGGCGTCATCGACCTGCCGACCTACCCGTTCCAGCGCACCCACTACTGGGCGACGGCGGACACGGGCCTGGGCGACCCGGCCGACCTGGGGCTGGCGGACGCCCACCACCCGCTGCTGGGCGCGGCCGTGACCCTCGCGGGCGGCGACGGCCACCTGTTCACCGGCCGGCTGTCGCTGCGCACCCACCCCTGGCTGGCCGACCACGCCGTCCACGGCGCCGTGCTGCTGCCCGGAACGGCCTTTGTTGAGCTGGCCGTTCAGGCCGGGGACCACGCCGGCGCCTCCCTGCTGGAGGAGCTGACGCTCGAAGCGCCGCTGATCCTGCCGGAGTCCGGCACCGTGCACCTCCAGGTCCACCTCGGCCCGGCCGAGGACGACGGGCGCCGGGCCATCGCGGTGCACTCCCGGGCGCAGGACGCCGCGGACGACGAGCCGTGGACCCGGCACGCCACCGGCTTCCTGGCCCCCGGCGCGCCCGCCGAGGCCGACACCTCGCTGACGGTCTGGCCGCCGCGCGACGCGACGCCGCTCGGCCTGGCCGACTTCTACGAGCACACCGCCGAGGCCGGCTTCGCCTACGGCCCGGCGTTCCAGGGGCTGCGCGCCGCCTGGCGCGTCGGGGACGACATCTACGCCGAGATCGCCCTGCCCGAGGGGCAGCGCGACGCCGGCGCGTTCCGGCTGCACCCCGCGCTGACCGACTCCGCGCTGCACGCGCTGTTCCTGCGCGGCACCGAGCAGGGCGGCGAGCGGAAGGACGGCTCGCTGCCGTTCTCCTGGAACGGCGTCACCCTGCACGCCGAGGGCGCCACCGCGCTGCGGGTGCGGATATCCCCGGCGGGCGAGGACGCGTTCTCGCTGCTGTTCGCCGACCCCACCGGGCTGCCGGTGGCGACCGTCGACTCGCTGGCCGTGCGGCCGGTCGCGCGGGGCGAGTTGCGGGCCGGGCGCGCGGGCGGCCACGAGCAGCTCTACCAGGTCGGCTGGGCCAAGCCCACCGTTCCCGCCGAGCCGGTGCCGGCCCGCTGGGGCGCGCTGGTCGGCTCGGCCGCGCTGCCGGAGAGCCTGACCGACGCGCTGAAGGACGCCGACATCGCGCTGGAGGCGGTGGCGGGCCTCACCGATCCGGAGGACGGCGCCGCGCTGCCGGACATCGTGCTGGTGCCGTTCACCGCCGCGCCCGGCGGGACGGACGGCGAACTGCCGGTCACCGTGCGTGGCGTGGCGTTCGAGGCGCTGGAGCTGGTGCAGAGCTGGCTTGCGGACGAGCGGTTCGAGGGCTCCCGGCTGGTCGTGGTGACGCGGAACGCGATCGCCACCCGGGTCGGCGAGGACATCGTGGACCTGGCCGACGCGCCGGTGTGGGGCCTGCTGCGCTCGGCGCAGGCGGAGAACCCCGGCCGGTTCGGCCTGCTGGACCTGGACGACCGGGCCGTGCCCGCCGACGTGCTGAAGCTGATCGCGGCCGGCGACGAGCCCCAGTTGGCCGTCCGCGACGGCGCGGCCCTCGCGCCCCGGCTGGCCCGGGGAGGCGGCCAGGGCGAGCTGGTGGCCCCGGCCGACGGCGCGGCGTGGCGGCTGGACCTCACCCGGCGCGGCAGCCTGGAGAACCTGTACTTCGCCGAATTCCCCGGCGCCTGGGCGCCGTTGGAGCCCGGCCAGGTGCGGATCTCGCTGCGCGCCTCCGGCGTCAACTTCCGCGACATCCTGCTCTCCCTGGGCATGGTCCCCCAGGACACCCGCCCGCCTGGCGGCGAGGGCGCGGGCGTCGTCCTGGAGGTCGGCCCCGGCGTGACCGATCTGGCCCCCGGCGACCGCGTCATGGGTCTGCTGTGGATGGGCACCGGACCCGTCTGCGTCGCCAACCACAAGATGCTCGTGCGCATGCCGCGGGAGTGGACGTTCGCCCAGGCCGCCGCGCTGCCCGTGGTCTTCCTCACCGCCTACTACGGGCTGGTCGACCTCGCGCGGGTGCGGCCCGGCGAGAAGCTGCTCGTGCACGCGGCGACCGGCGGCGTCGGCATGGCCGCCGTCCAGCTCGCCCGGCACTGGGGCCTGGACGTGTACGGCACGGCCAGCCCCGGGAAGTGGGACACGCTGCGCGGCCAGGGCCTGGACGACCTGCACATCGCCAACTCCCGCACCCTCGACTTCGAGGAGCAGTTCCGCGCGGCCACCGGCGGCGCGGGCGTCGACGTCGTGCTCAACGCCCTGGCGAACGAGTTCAACGACGCGTCGCTGCGCCTGCTGGGCGAGGGCGGCCGGTTCCTGGAGATGGGCAAGACCGACATCCGCGACGCCGACGAGATCGCCGCCCAGTACCCGGGCGTCGGCTACCAGGCGTTCGACGTCATGGACGCCGGCGAGGACCGCATCAAGGAGATGCTGGGCGAGCTGCGCGAGCTGTTCGACAGCGGCGCCCTGCACCCCATCCCCACCACGGCCTGGGACGTCCGGCACGCACCCGAGGCGTTCCGCTACCTCAGCCAGGCCCGGCACACCGGCAAGATCGTGCTCACCTACCCGACCACGCCCGACCCGGACGGCACGGTCCTGATCACCGGCGGCACGGGAACGCTGGGCGCGATGCTGGCCCGGCACCTGGTCACCGAGCACGGCGCGCGGCACCTGCTGCTCACCAGCCGCCGCGGTCCCGACGCCCCCGGCGCGGCCGAGTTCGCCGCCGAACTGGAGGGCCTGGGCGCCTCGGTGACGATCGCCGCCTGCGACGCCGCCGACCGGGCCCAGCTCGCCGGGGCGCTGGACAGCATCCCGGCCGGCCACCCGCTCACCACGGTCGTGCACGCGGCCGGCGTCCTGGACGACGGCCTGCTCCAGGCCCAGACCCCGGACCGGTTCGAGACGGTGCTGCGGCCCAAGATCGACGCCGCGTGGAACCTGCACGAGCTCACCAAGCACCTGGACGTGGCCGAGTTCGTCCTCTTCTCCTCCGCGGCCGGCACCTTCGGCGGCGGCGGCCAGTCCAACTACGCGACGGCCAACGTCTTCCTGGACGCCCTCGCCGCGCACCGCCGCGCCCACGGCCTGCCGGGCACCTCGCTCGCGTGGGGCCTGTGGGACGAGGCCAGCGGCATGACCGGCCACCTGGACGAGGCCGACCGCGCGCGCGTGGCGCGCAGCGGCATCATCCCGCTCACCTCGGACCTCGGCCTGTCGCTGTTCGACGCCGGCCGCGGGCACACCCAGCCGCTGACGGTCCCTGTCCACCTGGACATCAAGGCGCTGGGCACCGCCGACAACACGCCGGCGATCCTCCGCGGCCTGATCCGCACCCAGCCCCGGCGAGCGGCGCGCGGCGACACCGCCGTGCCGCGCACCGGGCCGTCCCTCGCCGAGCGCCTGGCCGGGCTCGACGACGCCGATCAGCAGCGGCTGCTCCGCGATCTGATCCGCACGGAGGTGGCGGTGGCCCTCGGTCACTCCGGTGGCGACGCGATCCCGCTGGAAAAGCCGTTCAAGGAGCTGGGGTTCGACTCGCTCACCGCGGTCGAGCTGCGCAACCGGCTCAACGCGGCCACCGGACTGCGGCTGCCCTCCACCCTGGTCTTCGACCATCCGACTCCCGCGGCGCTGGTCAGCCTGCTCCGCTCCGAGATCACCCCCGACGACACGGCGTGGACGAGTGCCGTACTCGCCGACGTCGACAAGCTGGAGCGCGCGCTCGGCGCCGCCGACCCGGACGACGAGACGCGCGAGCTGATCGGCGCCCGGCTCCAGGAGTTGATGCGCGCCTGGAACGGGACGGGCGGTGGCCAGGCCGCCGCCGACGACCTCGAGTCCGCCACGGACGACGAGCTCTTCGACGTCCTCGACAACGAGCTCGAAACATTCTGAGCCTGACCACCTCATGGAGAAGAACCGCATGTCGAATGAGCAGAAGCTCCGTGACTACCTCAAGCGCGCCACCGCCGACCTCCGGCAGACGCGGCAGCGGCTCCAGGAGTTGGAGTCCGAGCAGCGGGAGCCGATCGCGATCGTCAGCATGGGCTGCCGTTTTCCCGGCGATGTGGCGTCTCCCGAGGACCTGTGGCGGCTGGTGGCGGACGGCGTCGACGCCATGTCCTCCTTTCCCACCGACCGCGGCTGGGACGTGGACGGGCTCTACGACCCGGACCCGGAGCGGCCGGGCACCTCGTATGTGACGCAGGGCGGCTTCCTGTCGGACGCGCCGGGCTTCGACTCGGCGTTCTTCGGGATCAGCCCGCGCGAGGCCGTGGCGATGGACCCCCAGCAGCGGCTGCTGCTGGAGACCGCCTGGGAGACCCTTGAGCGCGCCGGGATCGACCCGACCGGGCTGCGCGGCAGCCGCACCGGGGTGTTCGTGGGCGCGATGTCCGTGGACTACAACCCGTACACCGAGAACACCTCGCTGGACGGCTACGAGGGGTACGTGCTGACCGGTGGCGCGCCCAGCGTGGCGTCCGGCCGCATCGCCTACACCCTGGGCCTGGAGGGCCCCGCGATCACGGTGGACACCGCGTGCTCCTCCTCCCTGGTCGCGCTGCACCTGGCGGCGCGGTCCCTGCGGGCCGGCGAGTGCGACCTCGCGCTGGTCGGCGGCGTCAACGTGCTGGCCACGCCCGGCGCGTTCGTCGAGATGAGCCGCCAGCGCGGCATGGCGCAGGACGGCCGCTGCAAGGCGTTCGCCGCGGCGGCCGACGGCACCGGCTGGGGCGAGGGCGTCGGCCTGCTGCTGGTCGAGAAGCTGTCGGACGCGCGGAAGAACGGCCACCACGTGCTGGCCGTCGTCCCCGGTTCCGCGATCAACCAGGACGGCGCGTCCAACGGCCTGACCGCGCCCAACGGCCCCTCCCAGCGGCGGGTCATCCGCGAGGCGCTGGCCAACGCGGGCCTGCGCGCCGACGAGGTCGACGCCGTCGAGGGCCACGGCACCGGCACCACCCTCGGTGACCCGATCGAGGCGCAGGCGCTGCTCGCCACCTATGGCAAGGCCCGGTCGGCCGACCGGCCGCTGTGGCTGGGCTCGCTGAAGTCCAACATCGGCCACACCCAGGCCGCCGCCGGGGTCGGCGGCATCATCAAGATGGTCATGGCGATCCGCAACGGCGTGCTGCCCAAGACGCTGCACGTGGACGAGCCTTCGCCGCACATCGACTGGACCGCCGGCGCCGTCGAGCTGCTCACCGAGGCCCGGTCCTGGCCGGCGAACGGCCACCCCAAGCGGGCCGGCATCTCCTCGTTCGGCGTCAGCGGCACCAACGCCCACGTCATCATCGAGCAGGCCCCCGAGGCGGAGCCCGCCGAGGCCCTCGAGGGGGACGCGGACCGGGCGCCCGCCGCCGAACCGGCCATCGTCACCGACGGCTCGCTGCCGTGGCCGCTGTCCGGCAAGTCGGAGGACGCGCTGCGCGCCCAGGCCGGCCGGCTGCTGGACCACCTCGACGCGCACCCGGGGCTCACCCCCGCCGAGGTCGGCCACGCGCTGGTGACCACCCGCACCACGTTCGACCACCGCGCCGTCCTCATCGGCCGCGGCCAGGCCGACTTCCGGGCCGCGCTGGCGGCGCTCGCGGCGGGCGAGCAGTCCTCCGCCGTGGTGCGCGGCACCGCCGCCGAGGGCGAGGCGGACGAGCACAAGACGGTGTTCGTGTTCCCCGGGCAGGGCTCGCAGTGGGCCCGCATGGGCGAGGAACTGCTGCGCACCTCCCCGGTGTTCGCCCAGGCGCTGACCGAGTGCGCCGAGGCGATCGGCCGTTACGCGGACTGGGACCTGATCGACGTCCTCACCGAGGCGGACGGGGCCCCCGGCTTCGACCGCATCGACGTCGTCCAGCCCGCGCTGTTCGCCGTGATGGTCTCGCTGGCCAAGCTGTGGGAGTCGCTGGGCGTCACGCCGGACGCCGTGGTCGGCCACTCCCAGGGGGAGATCGCCGCCGCCCACGTCGCCGGCGCGCTGAGCCTGGACGACGCGGTGCGCATCATCACCCTGCGCAGCAAGCTGATGACGAAGATCGCCGGGCGCGGCACCATGCTGTCCCTGCCGCTGTCCCGCGAGCGGGCCGCCGAGCTCATCGTCCGCTGGAGCGGGCAGGTGGACATCGCCGCGGTCAACGGGCCGGCCACCACCGTGGTCGCGGGCGACACCGGCGCCCTGGACGAGCTGTTCGCGCACTGCGAGGCCGAGGGCATCCAGGCCCGCCGCATCGCCGCGCACGCCGCCGGGCACTCCCCGCACGTCGAGGAGCTGCACGACGAACTGCTCGACCTGCTCGCCCCGGTTCGCCCCCAGCCCGCGCGGACCGCGTTCTGGTCCACGGTCGCCGGGCACACCGGCGGGCCGGTGACGGACACCACGATCCTGGACGCCGAGTACTGGTACGCCAACATGCGGCAGACCGTGGAGTTCGACACGGTCGCCCGCGCGCTGCTGGACGCCGGGCACACCCTGTTCATCGAGCCGAGCGCGCACCCGGTGGTCACCTACAACGTCCAGGAGATCGTCGACGACCACACCGCCGGCCGCGGCGGCGCCGACATCGCCGTCACCGGGACGCTGCGCCGCGACGACGGCGGCTGGGACCGGCTGCTGACCTCGCTGGCCACCGCCGCCACCCACACCACCCCGGACTGGGCCGGGTTCTTCGCGCCCGGCACCGAGCCCGTTCAGCTTCCCACCTACGCCTTCCAGCACCAGCACTACTGGATCGACGGCTCCGGCGGCGGGTCCGCCGACGTCACCGCCGCCGGCCTGGCCGACGCGGACCACCCGCTGCTGGGCGCGGCCGTCGCGCTGGCCGACGGCGACGGCTACCTGTTCACCGGCCGGCTGTCGCTGCGCACCCACCCCTGGCTGGCCGACCACGCGCTGGCCGGGTCCGCGCTGCTGCCCGGCACCGGCTTCGTCGAACTCGCCATCCGCGCGGGCGACCTGGCCGAGTGCGCCGTGCTGGAGGAGCTGGTCCTCGAAGCGCCGCTGGTGCTGCCGCAGGCCGGCACCGTCCAGCTCCAGTTGCTGCTGGGCCCCGCCGACGAGGAGGGGCGGCGCACCGTCACCATCCACTCCCGCGCCGAGGGAGCCGCCGCCGAGACGCCCTGGACGCGGCACGCCACCGGCACCCTCGCCCCCGGCGGCGGGACCGCGCCCGAGCACGCCGACGAGGACGCCGCCTGGCCGCCGGCCGGGGCCACCGCGCTGGACGCGGAGGGCCTGTACGAGCGGCTGGCCGGGCTCGGCTACACCTACGGCCCGACGTTCCGCGGGCTGCGCGCCGCCTGGCAGGACGGCGACGTCCTGTACGCGGAGGTGACGCTCCCCGAGGACGCCGCCGACGTGGACCGCTTCGGCATCCACCCGGCGCTGTTCGACGCCGCGCTGCACACGCTCGGCCTCAAGCCCGCCGAGGGCAAGGCCGAGGAGTCGGGCGTGGGGCTGCCGTTCTCCTGGTCCGGCATCGAGCTGCACGCCACCGGCGCCCGCACCCTGCGCGCCCGGATCGACACCACCGACCCCGAGGCGCTGGGCATCACGCTCAGCGACCCGACGGGCGCGCCCGTCCTGACCGTCGGCACACTCACGATGCGCATGATGTCGGCCGAGCAGGTCGCGGGCGTCTCGGCCACCGCCGCCGGCATGGACGACCTCTACCACGTCAACTGGCAGCCGGTTCAACTGCCCGAGGAGCCCGGGCTCGGGACAACGGCGGTGCTGGGCGCGGACGTCGCGTGGCCGGCCGAGGCGCTGGCCGCCGCGGGCGCCGAGCCCGACCGTTACGCGGACCTGTCCGGGCTGCTGGCCGCGCTGGACGCCGGTGCCCCGGCGCCCGGCCTGGTCCTGGCGGTCGCCGGGGGCGACGACGCGCACGACGCCCCGACCGGGGTCCGCGCCGCCACCGCGCACGCGCTCGGATGGACGCAGATCTGGCTGACCGACGAGCGGCTGGCCGACACCCAACTGGTGTTCCTGACCCGGCACGCCATCGCCACCCACAACGGCGACGACGTGCTGGACCTAGGCGCCGCGCCGGTGTGGGGCCTGATCCGCTCGGCGCAGACCGAGAACCCGGGCCGGTTCACCATCCTCGACCACGACGGCCACGTCGCCTCGGCGCCCGCGCTGGCCGCCGCCCTGGCCACCGGCGAGCCGCAGCTCGCGCTGCGCGTCGGCGCCGCGAGCGTGCCCCGGCTGGCCCGTACCGGCGGTGACTCCGCGCTGCCGGTCCCGGCGGGCGCCGCCGCCTCCTGGCGGCTGGACGTGCCGGACCCCGGCACGGTCGACAACCTGGCGTTCGTCGCACACCCGGAACTCGGCGAGCCGCTGGGCGAGGGGCAGGTCCGCGTCGAACTGCGGGCCGCCGGCGTCAACTTCCGCGACATCCTGCTCGCCCTCGGCATGATCACCCTCCCCGACCCGCCCGGCATGGAGGGCGCCGGCGTCGTGGTGGAGACCGGCCCCGGCGTGCGCGACCTGGCGCCCGGCGACCGCGTGATGGGCCTGATCGGCGGCGGCATCGGCCCGCTGACGACGGCCGACGCGCGGCTGCTGGTGCGGATCCCCACGGGCTGGACGTTCACCCAGGCCGCGACGATCCCCGTCACGTTCATGACCGCCTACTACGGGCTGCGCGACCTGGTCGGCGTGGAGTCCGGCGAGAAGCTGCTCGTGCACGCGGCGACCGGCGGCGTGGGCATGGCCGCCGTCCAGCTCGCCCGGCACTGGGGCGTCGAGGTCTACGGCACCGCCAGCCCCGGCAAGTGGCCGACGCTGCGCGGCCAGGGCCTGGACGACGCCCACATCGGCAACACCCGCACCCTCGACTTCGAGGAGAAGTTCCGCACCGCCACCGGCGGCGCGGGCGTCGACGTCGTGCTCAACGCGCTGGCGGGCGAGTTCACCGACGCCTCGCTGCGGCTGCTGCCCCGCGGCGGCCGGTTCCTGGAGATGGGCAAGACCGACAAGCGGGACCCGGACGAGGTCGCCGCGCGGTATCCGGGCGTCGCCTACCAGGCGTTCGACCTGCCGGAGGCCGGCGTCGAGCGGATGGGCGAGATCCTGCGCGAGCTGCGCGACCTCTTCGAGGCCGGCGCGCTGGCCCCGCTGCCGGCCACGAGCTGGGACATCCGGCACGCCCGCGAGGCGTACCGCTACCTCAGCCAGGCCCGGCACACCGGCAAGGTCGTGCTGACCCTCCCGCCGACCCTGCGGCCCGACGCGGCCGACCCGGCGGGCACCGTCCTGATCACCGGCGGCACCGGCGCCCTGGGCGCGCTGCTGGCCAGGCACTACGCCGCCGCCCGGCCGGACGGTCACCTCCTGCTGACCAGCCGGCGCGGCCCCGACGCCCCCGGCGCGGCCGAACTCGCCGCCGAGCTGCGGGAGTCGGGCGTCCAGGTCACGATCGCGGCCTGCGACACCGCCGACCGCGACGCCCTGGCCGCGCTGCTCGCCGCCATCCCCGCCGAACACCCCCTGACGTCCGTCGTGCACGCGGCGGCCGTGCTGGACGACGGTGTGCTCCAGTCCCAGTCGATGGAGCGCGCCGAGGCCGTGCTGCGGCCCAAGGTGAACGCCGCCTGGCTGCTGCACGAGCTGACGCAAGATCTGGACCTGCGGGAGTTCGTCCTGTTCTCCTCGGTCGCCGGCGTCATCGGCAACGCGGGCCAGGCCCCCTACGCGGCGGCCAACGTCTTCCTGGACGCCCTGGCCTCCCACCGCCGCGCCCACGGTCTGCCCGCCACCTCGCTGGCCTGGGGCCACTGGGCCGAGTCCAACGCGAGCGGCGCCACCGGCAGTCTCGCGCAGGCCGACCAGTCCCGCATGACGCGCACCGGCTTCGCCTCCCTGACCAGCGAGCGGGGGCTCGCCCTGTTCGACACCGCGCGCGCCGTGGACCGCACGGCGCTGGTGCCGATCGAGGTCGACCTCGCGCAACTGCGCGCCCAGGACAGCCCGCCGACGCTGTTCCGCGGCCTGATCCGCACCCCCGCCCGGCGCACCGCGAAGCGGGCCGACGCCTCCTCCGCCGCCGCGTCGCTGACGCGGAAGCTGGTCGCGCTGCCCGAGGCCGAGCAGCACCGCACGGTCCTCAACCTGGTGCTGGCCGAGATCGCCGCCGTCCTGGGCCACACCAGTACGGGCGGCATCAGCCCCGAGCAGCCGTTCAAGTCGATCGGCTTCGACTCGCTCACCTCGGTCGAGCTCCGCAACCGCCTCAACGGCGCCACCGGGCTGCGGCTGCCCTCCACGCTGGCGTTCGACTACCCCTCGCCGGACGCGCTGGCCCGGCACCTGCGGGCCGAACTCACCGGCGGGGCCGTCGCGGTGGCCACGGCCGCCGCCCCGGCCGGCCGGAAGAAGAGCGCGGCCGGGCAGGACGACGACGACCTCATCGCGATCGTCTCCATGAGCTGCCGCTACCCCGGGGACATCAGCTCGCCCGAGGACATGTGGCACGTCGTGTCCAACGGCATCGACGCGGTCTCCGCGTTCCCGGACAACCGCGGCTGGGATCTGGAGTCCCTCTTCCACCCCGACCCCGACCACCAGGGCACGTCCTACGTGCGGCACGGCGGGTTCATCCACGACATCGCCGACTTCGACCCGATGTTCTTCGGGATCAGCCCGCGCGAGGCGACCTTCCTCGACCCTCAGCAGCGGCTGCTGCTGGAGACGGCCTGGGAGGCGATCGAACGGGCCGGGATCAACCCGGCCTCGCTCCACGGCAGCCAGACCGGCGTGTTCGTCGGCGCGACCACGGTCGAGTACAGCCCGTGCAGCCACCAGACGCCCGAGGGCTACGAGGGCTTCCTGCTGACCAGCAGCGCCAACAGCATCACCTCCGGCCGCATCGCCTACACCCTGGGGCTGGAGGGCCCGGCGATCACCGTCGACACCGCCTGCTCCTCCTCGATCGTCGCGGTGCACATGGCCGCCCAGGCCCTGCGGAGCGGCGAGTGCACCCTGGCCCTGGCCGGCGGCGCCGCGGTGCTCGCCTCGGCCCGGCCGTTCATCGAGTTCAGCCGGCAGCGCGGCATGGCCAAGGACGGCCGGTGCAAGGCGTTCGCGGACGCCGCGGACGGCACCGGCTGGAGCGAGGGCGCCGGGCTGCTGGTCCTGGAGCGGCTGTCCGACGCGCGGAGGAACGGGCACCCGGTGCTCGCCGTCGTGCGCGGCTCGGCGGTCAACCAGGACGGCGCGAGCAACGGCATCACCGCCCCCAACGGCCCCTCCCAGCAGCGGGTGATCCGCCAGGCCCTGGCCAACGCCGGGGTCGCGGCCGCCGAGGTCGACGCGGTCGAGGCGCACGGCACGGGCACCACGCTGGGCGACCCCATCGAGGCCCAGGCGCTCATCGCCACCTACGGCCAGGAGCGCCCGGAGGGCCGGCCGCTGTGGCTGGGCTCGGTGAAGTCCAACATCGGGCACGCGCAGACCGCCGCCGGCGTCGGCGGGATCATCAAGATGGTCATGGCGATGCACAACGGCGTGCTGCCCAAGACCCTGCACATCGACCGGCCGACCTCGCACGTGGACTGGTCGGCCGGGGACGTGTCGCTGCTCACCGAGCCGGTTCCGTGGCCGGAGACCGACCACCCCAAGCGGGCCGGCATCTCCTCCTTCGGCGCCAGCGGCACCAACGCCCACCTCATCCTGGAGGAGGCGCCCGCCGAGGAGCCCCGGCGCACCGCCAAGGCCAAGGCCCCGGTCCCCGCCGTCGCGACGGACGGCACGCTCCCCTGGGTGCTGTCCGGCAAGACCGGCGCCGCGCTGCGCGCCCAGGCCTGGCGGCTGCTGGACCACCTCGACGCGCACCCGGAACTCGCCCCGGCCGGCGTCGGCCACGCCCTGGCCACCACGCGGGCCACGCTGGAGCACCGCGCGGTCGTCGTCGGCCGCGAGACCGAGGACTTCCGCACCGCCCTGGCCGCCCTGGCGGCCGGCGAGGACGCGGCGAACCTGATCACCGGAACGGCGAGCACCCAGCCGGGGAAGATCGTCTTCGCCTTCCCGGGGCAGGGTTCGCAGTGGGTGCGGATGGGCGTCGAACTGCTGGAGTCCTCCCCGGTGTTCGCGGAGGCGCTGACCGAGTGCGCCGCCGCGCTGGAGCCGTTCACCGGCTGGAACCTGCTGGACGTCCTCAAGGAGAACGAGGGCGCGCCCGGCTTCGACCGGGTGGACGTCGTGCAGCCCGCGCTGTTCGCGATGATGGTCTCCCTCGCGAAGCTGTGGCAGTCCCTCGGCGTGCGGCCCGACGCGGTCGTCGGCCACTCGCAGGGCGAGATCGCCGCCGCGCACATCGCCGGCGCCCTCAGCCTCCAGGACGCCGCGCGCGTCGTGACGCTGCGCAGCCAGGCCCTGTCGGTCATCACCGGGCGCGGCGGCATGATGTCGCTGCCGCTGTCCCGGGAGGCGGCGGCCGAGCTGCTCGCGCGCTGGGACGGGCGGATCTCCATCGCCGCCGCCAACGGCCCGGCCAGCACCGTCGTCGCCGGCGACACCGACGCGCTCGACGAGCTGTTCGCGCACTGCGAGGGCGAGAACATCCGGGCCCGCCGGATCCCGGTGGACTACGCCTCCCACTCCGCGCACGTCGAGGCCATCCACGACCGGCTCCTCGAACTGCTGGCCCCCGTTCAGCCGCGCGAGCCGGAGATCACCTTCCACTCGACCGTGGGCGGATACGCCGAGGGGCCGCTGGACGCCGAGTACTGGTACCAGAACCTCCGCAACACCGTGGAGTTCGAGGCCGCCACCCGCGCCCTCCTGGACACCGGCCACACCCTCTTCGTCGAGGTCAGCCCGCACCCGGTCCTCACCCTGGGCATCCAGGACACCATCGAGGACCACGCCACGGGCAGCGGTGCCCAGGTCACCGGGACGCTGCGCCGCGAGGAGGGCGGCTGGCACCGCGTCCTCACCTCGCTGGCCGCCACGAACGCCCGCGCGAACCCGGACTGGCCGGCGTTCTTCGCGCCCGGCGCCCCGATCGCCCTGCCGACGTACGCGTTCCAGCGCCAGCCGTACTGGCTGGTCACCCAGCAGCCGCTGACCGGCGACGTGAGCTCGGCGGGCCTGCAGAGCGCGGACCACCCGCTGCTCGGCGCCGCCGTGGCGGTCGCCGACGGCGATGGGTACCTGTTCACCGGCCGGCTGTCGCTGCGGACCCACCCCTGGCTGGCCGACCACGGCGTGAACGGCAGCGTGCTGCTGCCGGGCACCGGCTTCGTCGAACTCGCCCTCCAGGCGGGCGAGCACGCCGGGACCGGCCTGCTGGAGGAGCTGACGCTGGAGGCGCCGCTGGTGCTCGCCGAGACCGGCGCCGTGCAGCTCCAGATCCACCTCGGCGCGGCGGACGACGAGGGACGCCGTTCCCTCACCGTCCACTCCCGGACCGAGGAGGGCGACGCCTGGGTCCGGCACGCCACCGGAGTGCTGGCGCCCGACGAGGCGGCGGCCCCGGCCGCGGGCCTGCCGGTCTGGCCGCCGGCCGGCGCCACCCCGATCGACACCGACAGCATCTACGACCACCTCGCCGACCGGGGCTACCACTACGGGCCCACCTTCCAGGGCCTGCACACCGCCTGGCAGGACGGCGAGACGCTGTACGCCGAGGTCACGCTGCCGGAGGACGCCGAGGGGCTGGACCGCTTCGGGGTCCACCCGGCGCTGCTGGACGCCGCGTTCCACGTCATCGGCGCCCGCGCCATGGCCGACGCCGAGGCCGCCGGAGCGGACTCGGCCGCGGCCACCGAGATCCGGCTGCCGTTCTCCTGGTCCGGCGTGCGGCTGCACGCCACCGGCGCCGGTGCCCTGCGGGTGGCCATCACCCCCTCCGGGCCCGACACGGTGACCGTCGAACTCGCCGACCCGGCGGGCGGACCGGTCGCCTCGGTGGCGTCGCTGACGATGCGCACGATCTCCGGCGAGCAGCTCGCCGCGGCGGGCGCCGCCGCCGGTGGCCGCAACGAGTCGCTGTTCCAGCTCGACTGGACCCCGGTGGCCGCCCCCGGCGACCAGGCCCAGGTCCGCCTCGGCCTCCTCGCCGACGCGGCGGCCGAGCAGTCGGCGCTGCTGAAGCCCCTGGCGGCCGAGATCGAGGCGGTGCCCGCGCTGGCCGCGCTGCCGGCCGGGGACGCGGCGCCGGACGCCGTGCTGGTGCCCTGCGCCACCGGCGAGGGGCCCGACGCCCCCGCCGAGGTGCGCGCCGCGACGGCCCGCGTGCTGGACCTGGTCCAGCAGTGGCTGGCCGACGACCGGTTCGCCGACGGGAAGCTGGTGTTCCTGACCCGGCGGGCGGTGTCCACTGCGGACGGCGAGGACGTCGAGGACCTGGCGGTCTCCCCCGTCTGGGGCCTCGTCCGCTCGGCGCAGAGCGAGAACCCCGACCGGTTCGTCGTGATCGACCTGGACGACGACACCCGCGACCTGACGCGGCTGCTGGGCACGGCGCTGGCCACCGGGGAACCCCAACTGGCCATCCGGAACCGGGACATACTCACCCCGCGCCTGAACCGGGCCACCGCACCCGCCGCGTCGCGCGCGGAGCTGGACCCGAACGGCACGGTCCTCATCACCGGGGGCACCGGCACCCTGGGCGCGCTGCTCGCCAAGCACTACGCCACCACCGAGCGGATCGGCCACCTGCTGCTGACCAGCCGCCGCGGGCCCGACGCCCCCGGCGCGGCCGAACTGGAAGCCGAGCTGCGGGCCCTGGGCGCCAACGTCACGATCGCGGCCTGCGACACCGCCGACCGCGACGCCCTGGCCGCGCTGCTCGCCGCCATCCCCGCCGAACACCCCCTGACGTCCGTCGTGCACGCGGCGGGCGCCCTGGACGACGGGATCCTGGAGACGATGACGCCGGAGCGGTTCGAGGCACCGCTGCGCCCGAAGGTCGACGCCGGGTGGCACCTGCACGAGCTGACCCGGGACGCCGACCTGCGGGAGTTCGTCCTGTTCTCCTCCGGCGCCGGCACCCTGGGCAACCCGGGCCAGGGCAACTACGCCGCGGCCAACGTCTTCCTGGACACCCTGTCCGTCCGGCGCCGGGCCCTGGGCCTGCCCGCCACCTCGCTGGCCTGGGGCCAGTGGGCGGACGCGAGCGGCATGACGGGACACCTGAGCGAGGCCGACCTCGAACGCGTGGCCCGCACCGGAATCCGGCCGCTGTCCGCCGAGGAAGGGCTCGCCCTCCTCGACGCGGCCCGCGCCGCGGACCGGGCGTTCCTGGTCACGATCCGCATGGACACCGCGGCCATGCGGGCACTCGACCCGCTGCCGCCGATCCTGCACAGCCTGGTCCGCGGCCGCGCGCGCCGCGCGGCCGGTACGGGCGCCGGGGCGGCGGCCGGCGGCGGGGGCAACGCCGCCGCGCTGCGGCAGCGGCTCGCCGGCCTCGCCGAGGCGGAGCAGACCGAGACGCTGGTGGACCTGGTGCGCACGCAGGTCGCGCTGGTCCTCGGCTACGGGTCGGCCGACGAGGTGGACGCCGAACGCGCGTTCAAGGACCTCGGGTTCGACTCCCTGACCGCCGTCGAGCTGCGCAACCGGCTCAACGCGGCCACCGGGCTGCGCCTGCCGGCCACCCTCGTCTTCGACTACCCGACGCCGCTCGCCCTCGGCGGCTTCCTGCGGGCGGAACTCGCCCCGCAGGACGAGGCCGGGGCGCGCTCGGTGCTCGACGAGCTGGACCGGCTGGAGCGGAGCCTGGCGGCGGCCGACCCGGACGGCGCCACGCGCTCCAAGGTGGCGACCCGCCTGACGGCGCTGCTGTCGCAGTGGAACGCGACGGCCGCGGCGGAGGACACGAGCGCGGCGGTGGTCGACACGCTCGAGGCCGCCGACACCTCCGCGATCTTCGACTTCATCGACCAGCAGCTCGGACGGGCCAAGGACTGAGGGGGAACACAGCCATGACGACAGCGAACGAAGAGAAGCTGGTCGATTACCTGAAATGGGTGACGGCCGACCTGCACCGGACGAGGCAGCGGCTGACCGAGGTGGAGGCCGAGCGGCACGAGCCCATCGCCATCGTCTCGATCGGCTGCCGCTACCCCGGCGGGGTGCGCTCCGCCGAGGACCTGTGGGACCTGGTCGCGGGCGGGGTGGACGCGGTCGCCGAGTTCCCGGGGGGCCGCGGCTGGGACGTTGACGCGATCTACGACCCGGAGCCCGGCAAGCCGGGCAAGACCTACTCGCGGCAGGGCGCGTTCCTGTACGACGCCGACGAGTTCGACCCGGCGTTCTTCGGGATCGGTCCGCGCGAGGCGGTGGCGATGGACCCGCAGCAGCGGCTCCTGCTGGAGACCGCCTGGGAGACGCTGGAGCGCGCCGGGATCGACCCCCACACCCTGCGCGGCAGCCGCACGGGCGTCTTCAGCGGCGTCATGTACCACGAGTACGGCTCGCGGCTGAAGACGATCCCCGAGGACGTGGCGGGCTACATCGGCAACGGCAGCGCGGCGAGCGTGGCCACCGGCCGCGTCTCGTACACGCTGGGCTTCGAGGGGCCGGCCGTCACCGTCGACACCGCCTGCTCCTCCTCCCTGGTCGCCCTGCACCTGGGCGCCCAGGCCCTGCGCAACGGCGAGTGCGACCTCGCGCTCGCCGGCGGCGTGACCGTGCTGTCGACGCCCGGCATCTTCATCGAGTTCAGCCGGCAGCAGGGCCTGGCGGCCGACGGCCGCTGCAAGTCCTTCGCCGGCGCGGCGGACGGCACGGGCCTGGGCGAGGGCATCGGCCTGGTGCTGCTGGAGCGGCTGTCGGACGCGCGGAAGAACGGCCACCAGATCCTGGGCGTGATCCGGGGCTCCGCCGTCAACCAGGACGGCGCGAGCAACGGCCTGACCGCCCCCAACGGCCCCTCCCAGCAGCGCGTCATCCAGCAGGCCCTGGAGAACGCCCAGCTCACCCCGGACCAGGTCGACGCGGTGGAGGCGCACGGCACGGGCACCACCCTGGGTGACCCGATCGAGGCGCAGGCCGTCATCGCCACCTATGGCAAGGGGCGGCCGGCGGACCAGCCGCTGTGGCTGGGCTCGCTGAAGTCGAACATCGGCCACACGCAGGCCGCCGCGGGCATCGGCGGCGTGATCAAGATGGTCATGGCGATGCGCAACGGCGTGCTGCCCAAGACGCTGCACGTGGACGAGCCGTCACCGCACATCGACTGGTCGGCGGGGGCCGTCGAGCTGCTGACCGAGGCCCGGCCCTGGCCGGCGAACGGGCACCCCAAGCGGGCCGGCGTCTCCTCGTTCGGCGTGAGCGGCACCAACGCCCACCTGATCATCGAGGAGGCGCCCGCCGCCGAGGACGCCACGCCGGACACCCCGGGGGCTCCGGAGACCCTGGCGTGGCTCCTCAGCGCGAAGACGGCCGACGCGCTGCGCTCCCAGGCCCGGCAGTTGACCGCCCACCTCGCCGCCCACCCGGACGCCCAGCCGGCGGACGTGGCCCGTTCCCTGGCGACGGCGCGCAGCACGTTCGAGCACCGGGCGGCGGTCATCGGCGCGGACACGGCCGAGCTGCTGTCCGGCCTGCGGGCCATCGAGGCGGGTGACGCGGCGCCCTCGCACGTGCTGTACGGGACGCAGATCCCGGGCAAGCGGGCGTTCGTCCTGTCGGGCCAGGGCAGCCAGCGGGCGGGGATGGGGGCCGAGCTGTACCGCACCCAGCCCGTGTTCGCCGAGGCGCTCGACGAGGTGTGCGCCGAGCTGGACACGCGTCTCGAACGCCCGCTGCGGGAGCTGATGTTCGCCGCCCCGGACAGCGAGGAGGCGGCGCTCCTCAACCAGACCCAGTACACCCAGCCCGCCCTCTTCGCCATCGAGGTGGCCCTGCACCGGCTGCTCGCCCACCTCGGCATCACCCCGGACTACCTGATCGGGCACTCCATCGGGGAGCTGACCGCCGCGCACCTCGCCGGCGTCCTCGACCTCCCCGACGCCGCGACCCTGGTCACCACGCGCGCCCGGCTCATGCAACAGGCCACGCCGGGCGGCGCCATGATCGCCATTCAGGCCCCGGAGGCCGAAGTCGCCACGGCGATCGAGGGGTTGGCCGACAAGCTCAGCATCGCCGCCGTCAACTCCCCCACCTCCACCGTCATCGCCGGTGACACCGAGGCGGCGGAGGAGATCGCGGCGGCCTTCAAGAAGGCCGGGCACCGCACGCGGAAGCTGACCGTCTCCCACGCCTTCCACTCGCCCCACATGGAAGCGATCCTCGACGAGTTCCGCCGGGTCGCCGCCACCCTCACCTACCACCCCGCGACGATCCCGGTCGTCTCCAACGTCACCGGCGCGCTGGCCACCGACGACCAGCTCACCAGCCCCGGCTACTGGGCCGACCACATCCGCGGCGCCGTCCGTTTCCACCACGGCGTCCAGGCGCTCAAGGGCCACGGCGCCACCACGTTCCTGGAGATCGGCCCGGACGCGACCCTGACCACGCTCATCCAGGAGACGCTGGCCGAGACCAACACGGCGAACAACACGGTGCCGCTGCTGCGCCGGGATCGGTCCGAGGCGGTGGCGCTCACCACCGCTCTCGCGGCGCTCCACCTGCACGGCACCGCGCCCGACTGGTCCGCCGTCCTCGGCGCCGGCTCCCCCAAGGCCGCGTCGCTGCCGACCTATCCGTTCCAGCGGCAGCGCTACTGGCTGGACGCCCCGGCCCCGACGGTCGGCGGCAGCCCGCAGCAGGCGGTCACCTCCGTGGAGGCCGAGTTCTGGGCCGCCGTGGAAAGGGAGGACCTGGAGGCGCTGGCCGGCGCGCTCGACATCGACGGCTCGCTGTCGTTCAGCGCGGCGCTGCCCGCGCTCGCCGCCTGGCGGCGGTCCCGCGACTGGCAGTACCGCCTGGCCTGGCAGCCCGTCGAGGCCGCGCAGGTCGCCGCCCCGCGCGGCACCTGGCTGGTCCTGGTGCCGTCCGGCGGCGCCACGGACGAGGCCGTGGCCGGCGCGGTGCGCGCGCTGGCCGAATCCGGCGCGCACCCCGTGCCGGTGACCGTCGCCGTGGACGGCACCGAACCGGCGTTCCCCGCCGGGGCGTTGACGGCCGCGGTCCCGGACGGCGAGCCGGTGGCCGGGGTGCTGTCGCTGCTCGCCGCCGCCGACACGGCGGGGCCGGGCGAGCAGGCGGCCACCGGCGAGCTGCGGGAGGCCCTGGCCGCCGCCGGGATCACCGCGCCGGTGTGGCTGGCCACCCGCCAGGCCGTCGCGGTGCACCGCGCGGACCGGCCCGGCCATCTGGACCGGGCCCGGCTGTGGGACCTGGGCCGCGCGGCGGACGGCTGGGCGCGCCTGGTCGACCTGCCCGAGGACATCGACGGCCGGGCGCGCGCCGCGCTGGCGGGCGCGCTGGCCGACCCCGCCGGGGAGCGGGAGCTGGCCATCCGGCCCTCCGGCGTCTTCGCGCGGCGGCTGGTTCCCGTGGACACCGACGGGGCCGCGCCCTCGCGCGCCTGGCGGCCCGCCGGGACGGTACTGGTCACCGGCGGCACCGAAGGGCTCGGCGGCGCGCTCGCCCGGTGGCTGGCGCGCAACGGCGCCGAACACCTGCTGCTGACGGCCGACTCGCCCGAGGCCGTGTCCGGCGCCGCCGCGTTCCGTGCCGAACTGGCCGAGCTGGGCGCCGAGGTGACCGTCATGGCCTGCGCCCCGGCCGACGACGAGGCGCTGCGCAAGGCGCTGGTCGAGGCGGAGTCGGAGCACCCGCTGACCGCCGTCTTCCACGCCGCGGGCGCGGACCCGGCCGTCCCGGCCGACGCCGCGGCCGACCTGGAACGGGCCACCGCCGGCTGTGAGCTGACGGCGTTCGTGCTGTTCAGCCCGGGCGAACCGGCGCTGGCCGGGGCGCACGGCCCCGCCGCCTACCTGGAGTCGCTGGCCGGCCGCCGGCGCGCCGAGGGTCGGCCGGCGACGACCGTGGTGTGGGGCCCGTGGGCCCCGGCCGGCGGCGCGCCCGAGGGCGCGGCCGCGGAGGTGCCGGGGCTGCGCCGCATGCCCGTGGTCCCCGCGTTCGTCGCGCTGCGGCAGGCGCTGGACCGGGAGGAGACGGCGGTGCTGATCGCCGACGTCGACTGGGAACGGTTCGCCACCGGCGGCCACCGCCTGTTCGACGAGGTGCCCGAGCTCGCCGGCCGGGAGACCGACGGCGCGGCGGACACCGGCGACGGCGGCCCCCAGGACCTGCGTCGCCGGCTGGCCGCGGCCGGCCCCGACGAGAGCGAACGGATCGTGCGGGAGCTGGTGTTCAACAACACCGCCGCGGCGCTCGGCCATCCGTCGGCCGACGCCGTCGACGTGGACAAGGACTTCCTGGAGCTGGGCTTCACGTCGCTCACCACGATGGAACTCACCAACAAGCTGACCGAGTCGACCGGACTGATCATGTCCGCCGCGATCATCTTCGATCACCCCGGGCCGGCCTCGCTCGCCTCCTATTTGCACGCGGAACTGGTTTCCACCGAGCACGACGAGAGGACGTAATTCACATGCAGATCGGCCTGCAGATACCCGATTTGACCTGGCCGGAGGGTCCGGCCGGAATGGCGAGAACGCTCGCCGACATTTCCCGCACCGCGGAGGACGCCGGCTTTTCCCATGTCGCGCTGATGGATCACTTCTTCCAGATTCCGCACGTCGGGCCCATCGACCGGGAGATGCTGGAGGCGTACACGGCGCTCGGCTTCATGGCCGCGCACACCAGCCGGGTCAAGCTGCTGACGCTGGTCACCGGCGCGGTCTACCGCTACCCGGGGGTGCTGGCGAAGACCGTCTCCACGCTGGACGTGCTCTCCGGCGGGCGGGCCTGGCTGGGCATCGGCGCGGCCTGGATGGAGGACGAGGCGCGGGGGCTCGGCATCCCGTTCCCGCCGCTCGCCGAACGATTCGAGCGGCTGGAGGAGGCCGTGCAGATCGCGCTCCAGATGTGGAGCGACAACGACGGCCCCTACCACGGCAAGCACTACCAGTTGGAGCGCACGCTGGACTCGCCGCGCCCGCTGTCCACGCCGCACCCCCCGATCATGATCGGCGGCTCGGGCGAGAAGAAGACGCTGCGGCTGGTCGCCAAGTACGCCCAGGCGTGCAACCTGATCCCCTCCCCCGCCATCGCCAGGAAGCTGGAGGTGCTGCGGCAGCACTGCGAGGACGTGGGCCGGGACTACGACGAGATCGAGAAGACCGCCTTCGTGCCGTTCCACGTCGGCGACAAGCCAATGGAGCCGGAGAAGATCATCGACTTCCTGGGCCGGCTGGGCGCCCTCGGCATCCAGACGGTGTTCTGCTCGGTCACCGACATCTGGCAGCTCAAGCCGCTGGAACTCGTCGGC
The DNA here is from genome assembly GCF_031845365.1 of Streptomyces litchfieldiae. Lineage (NCBI taxonomy): Bacteria > Bacillati > Actinomycetota > Actinomycetes > Kitasatosporales > Streptomycetaceae > Streptomyces > Streptomyces litchfieldiae. The sequence continues at coordinate 59,523 of NZ_JAVREL010000030.1, read as the reverse complement.
GACAAGATCATCCCCGCCGTCGCCGAGCTGTAACTGAAGACGGAGATACGGATGTCCACATCAGAAACCGCTCCGCAGGTCGACGCGGCACCCGCCGCCGACCCGGCGGCGGACGGCGCGCGCCGCCCCGGGGTGGCGCTCGCCGTCATCGCGGTCTGTCAGTTGATGCTCGTCCTGGACGGCACCGTCGTCACCGTCGCGCTCCCCGACATCCAGGGGGATCTCGGCTTCTCGCCCACCCATCTGTCCTGGGTCGTCAACGCCTACAGCCTCACCTTCTGCGGCATGCTGCTGCTGGGCGGGCGGGCCGGGGACATCCTCGGCCGGCGGCGCGTCCTGACCGCCGGCATCCTGCTGTTCGGCGTCGCCTCGCTGGCCGGCGGCCTGGCCGACTCCAGCGGCTGGCTGCTGGCGGCGCGCGCCGCCCAGGGCGTCGGCGCCGCCATCGCCTCGCCGACCGCGCTCTCCCTGATCACCACCAACTTCCGGGAGGGCAAGGAGCGCAACCAGGCGTTCGCCGCCTACGCCGGGGCCTCGGTCTCCGGCTCCGCGCTGGGCCTGATCCTCGGCGGCGTCCTGGTGTCGGCGGCCTCCTGGCGCTGGGTGCTGCTGATCAACATCCCGATCGCGGTGGCGCTGCTGCTGGCCGTGCCCCGGTTCATCAAGGAGTCCGACCCCCACCCGGGCCGCTTCGACCTGGCGGGCGCGCTCGCCTCCACCAGCGGGCTGCTCGCGGTGGTCTTCGGCTTCATCCGCGCCGCCGAGGAGGGCTGGAGCGACGGCCTGGTGCTGGGCGCGTTCGGCCTCGGGGCGGTGTTCCTCACCGGCTTCCTGCTGATCGAGGTCAACGCCCGCCAGCCGATCACTCCCCTGCACCTCTTCCGGAACGCCAACCGGGTCTCCGCGTATCTCCTGATGCTGCTGACCGCCGCGAGCATGACCGGGATGTTCTTCTTCCTCACCCAGTTCGTGCAGGAAGTCCTGGGCTACAGCGCGATGCGCACCGGCTTCTCGTTCCTGCCGACCACGGTGGCGATCGTCGTGGCCGCGCAGATGGCCAGCCAGCTCATGCCCAAGCTGGGTCCGCGCGCGTTCATGATCGGCGGCGCCGTGCTGACCACCGTCGGCATGCTGTGGCTGGCCCGGCTGTCGGCCGACTCGGGCTACGTCGGCGGGATCCTGCTGCCGACGCTGCTGCTGGGCCTCGGCATCGGCGCGGTGTACGTGCCGGTGGCGCTCATCGCGTTCCTCGGTGTGCGGCAGGCGGACTCCGGCGCCGCGTCCGGGCTGCTGGACACCTCGCAGCAGGGCGGCGCGGCGGTGGGGCTCGCCGTGCTGGTCACCGTCTTCGGCACCGCCGGCCGCAACGCCGCGGACGACGTGCCGGCCGGCGCCGGGCCGCAGGAGGCGGCCAACTACATGATGGTCGAGGGCATCAGCACCTCCTTCGTCTACGGCGCCGCGTTCACCGCCGTCGCGCTGCTCGCCGTCCTGCTGCTGACGCGTGTGAAGGCGGCGGACCTGGACCCGGCCACGGCCCTGACCCGCGGCGCCTGAGCACCGCACACGTACCATCACCTCTTTCGAAGGAGAGCTGAGCATGTAGAGATTCCTGCTTGCCGCGGTTCCGGTCCCGGGACACGTGAACCCGATGCTGTCGCCGGTGAGACCCCTCGTCGAGGCGGGGCACGACGTCCGTTTCGTGACCGGGCGGCACTTCGAGGACAACGCCGCGTTCCCCGAGCGCGCCAAGCTGTCGCTTGTCCGCTCCAGTTCGACCCGGAACGGACCCTGGTGGCCCCTCCGCCGACCAGGCCCGCAACACCCCGACGCTGCCGGCCGACGCCATGGTGTGCGACGTCGGCTTCGTCGGCGGCAACCTGGTGCGGGAGGCCGGAAGGTTCCGCCGGCGATCTGCGGCGTCACCCTGGTCGCGTTCATGACGCCGCAGATCCCGCCGCCCGGCCTGTCCCTGAAGCCGCGCACCGGCCCGCTGGGCCGGCTGCGCGACCGCACGCTCAACGCGCCGCTGCGCCGCACCGTCTTCGCCGGCACCATCCGCGAATACGCCAAGCGGCGCGCCGAGATGGACCAGCCGCCGGTCAAGGGCACCCTCTTCGACCCCGAGGTGCTGAAGCCCGACCTGCTCATCCAGTTCTCCTCGCCGGGCGCCGAGCAGCGCGCACCGACCTGCCGCGCACCGTGCGCTTCATCGGCTCGATGCCGCTGCCGCTGGCCTCGGCCTTCGTCACCAATGGCGGCTTCGGCAGCGTCCAGACCAGCATCGGCACCGGCGTGCCGCCGGTCGTCGCCGGCAAGGTGGACGACAAGGGCGATGTGGCCGCCCGCGTCGCCTACTCCGGCTGCGGCATCGCCCTGCGCACCGACCGGCCCCGCCCGAACGCGGTCACCGACGCCGTGCGGCGGCTGGTGTCCGAGCCGTCCTTCCGGGCCGGGGCCGAGGCCATCCGGGGTCAGCGCCCGCCGGAGGAGGCCCCCAAGCGCGCGGTGTCGCTGCTGGAGCCGCTTGCCGTCACCGGCGAGCCGGTGCTCAGCAAGGAGGCGATCTGGGCCTGTTCCCGTTCACGGCACACGCGCCGGGGCCGGAGGACGTCGGAAGACGTCCTCCGGCCCCGGCGATTTCCCTTCGGGCGCGGGCGCGGGCCCGGGCGTCAGGCCACGGACGCGCGGCGCGTGCCGGTGTGCGCGATGGCGGAGCCCAGCAGCTCCAGGAAGAGCGCGGGCGAGTCCCAGGGGAAGAAGTGGCCGCCGGGGACGCGCTGGATGGAGAACGAGGCGCGGGTGTGCTGGGCCCACTCGTCGATGTCGTTCTCCCGCATCAGGGGGTCCCGGTCGCCGGTGAACACATCCACCGGGCACGGCAGCGGCTCGAACGCCTCGATGCCGTGGTTCAGGCCCAGCGCCAGGTCGTCGCGGGCCAGCGAGGCGGCGGCGCGCAGCCAGTCCGGGTAGGCGCGCAGCGTCGGGGAGATGCCGCCGAGGTCCACCAGCCGGCGGGCGAACTCCTCGTCGTCCAGCCGGTCCGCGTCCACCAGGGCGTGCCGGCGGTGCGGAGCCGGGAAGGCGCCGACCATCAGCCGCTCGGGGATCGAGCGGCCGGCGGCGGCGCGCTGGCGGGTCAGGGCGTAGGAGACGAGGCCGCCCAGGCTGTGGCCGTAGGTGACGAACGGCTGGCGCAGCCACGGGTCGAGCTGCGCGTCGAGGGCGTTCACCAGCTCGGGCAGGTGCCGGATCCGCGGCTCGTCGAAGCGGCGTTCGCGGCCCGGCAGTTGGACGGGGACGACGGATACGGCGTCGCCCAGGGCCCGCTGCCAGCCGGAGAACACGGAGGCGGAGCCGCCCGCGTGGTGGAAGCAGAACAGGCGCAGCGGCGCGGCGAGGTCGGGTTCCTGCGGGAGGTAGGGGGTTCGGTCGGCCTTGGTCGCAGTCATGGTCTGTCGTTCTCCGGCGTGTGGGCAGCAGGCCGGGAAGGGCGCCTTTGCCGTTGCCCTTCCCGGCCTGCTGTGGTCGGGGTCTACGCGGTTGTTACGCGTGGGCCCTCAGAGGCCGCACAGGTAAATGTGGGTGGCCCAGTTGACGGGGCCCTGGACGATCTCGAACTGCCGGCCGCCGACCTTGCCCGCGTAGTCGCCGCTGACGCCCCAAGCGGTGGCGTACGGGGTCAGTCCGTCGTAGGTCACGGCGTCGTGGTCGAAGACACCGGCAGTCCTGATGGTGCCGTCGGGCAGCTCGATCGTCTCAGAGATCCAGTAGTAGAAGTGCTGGTTGGACGGGTCCTGCCAGACGACGCGCACGTCGGCGTCAACGGTGCCGATCTGCTCGCCGCTGGCGTCGAAGAGGAGGCTCTGATACCAGGCGACGTCCCCGACGTCAACGCCGTCCTCGGTGCCGCCGCCCGCGACGACGAGTTCCGTCACATCGTCGTAGGACACGCAGTCCGCCCCGCGGCCCCGGGCTTCGGCGGCGGACGCCGAGGCGGGAGCCAGGAACGCGGCGACACTGCCCGCCGCGACCAGCGCGGCGGCGGTGGCGGTCATACGCCGCTTCCTCGGCGTGCCCTTCCGTTCTGTCACGTGCATCAGATACCTCTCCGTATTCGTTCAGCCAATTGCCACACCCCGGCCCGTTATTCGGCGACGAAGGTGCTACCGCTCCACTGGAAGACGAGAAGTTCCCGCCCATGATGAGGAGACGTCTGGGCAGTGGGTTCGAAATGGTCGTAGCGATGACCTCGGTACAGTTTGATCTTCTGACCGGGATCGGCTACGTAACGGACGCGCTCCTCGTCGGGCAGAGGAGTCGGGCCGCCTTCGAGAATAACGTTGGGCGCTCGATCCATGCGTTCTCCGCCCTTTCGATGCTCCGTCTTTTTGTCCGAGTTCCGACTGCGCTGCCGACCAGCATTGCGGGGGCGTCTAAAGCCGATCTAGCAAAAACCCAAGGCGCCGCGCCGGGGTCCGTTCCACCTCAGGAACGCCAACAACTGCCCAGGTGGGCACGGGTGTCAGGCCCCGGACAGCGGCTGCATGAAGGCTCCCCGACGGGGCCGGGAACGGCCGGTTTCCCCACGGTGGCCGACCGGCCGGCGTCCCGCCCGGCCCGCCCGCCGCCGTTGCGTGGAATATGCTGGACGACGTGCCATTCATTTCCCAACACTCTAAAGCCGTTCTCAGGGATCCCTTAACCAGCCCAATAGGGGATGCAAACCCGGACTAGGGGTTGGGGGACAGGTCCTGGGGTGGCAGCCTGGGGGATGTCCGCCAACAGGGACAATTCGTGCTGCTGGTTCCGGAGGGCAATTGAGATACGAAGTGCTGGGGACACTGCGGGTTCTCGACGGAGACCGAGAGTTCCTCATCAACGCGCGCAAGGTCCAGATCCTGCTGGCAGCCCTGTTGTCCCGCCCCGGTGAGGTGGTCACGACCGACCAGCTCATCACCGAGATCTGGGGACAGAAGGCGCCGCGAAGAGCCGAGGCCTCGCTGTATGTCCATGTCTCCCAGCTCCGCAAGTCGCTCGACCGCCCCGGCGGCCCGGCCAACCCGATCGTGACGCGGCCCCTGGGGTATCTGCTCGACTCCCCCGCCGAGGAGCAGGACGCGACGGAATTCCACCGGCTGCTGGACGACGGCCGCCAGGCCCTCCGCGAACTCCGGCTCCAGGAAGCCGTCATCTCCTGCGAGGCCGCGCTCGCCCTGTGGCGGGGACCGGCCCTCGACGAGCTGCCGGTCGGCCCCATCGCCGGCGCCTACGCCAGCAGCCTCACCGAATCCCGGCTGGAATGCACCGAGTTACTGATGGAGGCGTACTGCGAGCTCGGCCGCCACCGGGAGATCGTGGGACGGCTCTACTCACTCGTCGCGGAGAACCCGCTGCGCGAGTCCCTGTACCGCTACCTCATGCGCGCGCTCTATCTCTCCGAGCGCAAGGCCGACGCGCTGGAGGTCTACCGCAAGGCCCGCGCGACCCTGCGCGACGAGGTCGGCGTGGAACCCGGGCGCCGGCTCCAGGCCATGCATCAGGCCATTCTCGCCGACAGCCGGGTGGCCATGTGAGGCGTCCCCCGCCCGCCCCGTCAGACGCCGGACTCGCGCATGCCCAGCCGGGCCGGCAGGTCCACCCTGCGGGACACGTTCAACTTGCGGTACACCCGCGTCAGATGCTGTTCCACCGTGCTGACCGTGATGTAGAGCTTCCCCGCGATCTGGCGGTTGGTGTGCCCGAGCGAGGCCAGCTCGGCCACTCGCAGCTCCGCCGCGCTCAGCACCGAGTCCGACCCCCCTTCGAGCTGCGGATCCGGCGGCTGACTCGTCGAGTACGCCGCCCCGTAGGCCGGCAGCAGCTTGCGCGCCAGCGGCTCGGCACGGCAGCGCTCCGCGAGGCGCCAGGCCCGGCGCGCGGCGGTCCGGGCGTGATGCTGTTCGCCGAGGTTCTGATAGGCGTTGCTCAGATCGGCCAGCGCCCGCAGCAGCTCGAACTCGTTCTGCCAGTTGCGCTGGAGGCTGGTCGCCTCGCGCAGCAGCGATAACCGCTGGCGCGGCTCCGCCGTGGCCGCCCGAACCCGCAGCGCCGCCCCGCGAATGCGCGGGTGGTAGCCCGTGGGCCGCTCCAGTTGCTCGTCCAAATGCTGCCGCGCGCCGGTCTTGTCGCCGAGCCGCACCAGCGCCTCGGCGGCGCCGGTGCGCCACGGCACGAGGATGGGCACGTCCAGGTCCCACTCCCGCATCCGGCGCCCGCAGATGAGGAAGTAGCGCAGCGCGGCCTGGTGCCGGCCGGTGGCCAGGTTGTAGTGGCCCTGCGCCTCCAGATAGTGCAGGCCGTAGCGGGTCTGGAACATGGCCTCCGGCACGGAGCGCTCCAGATAGATGTCGGCCTCCTCGTACTCGCCCTTGGCCGTGGCGGCGACGACGAGGTTGGCCAGCGGCAGGCCCACCATGACACCCCAGGAGCGCGGCGAGACCTGGTCCAGGGCGGCCCTGGAGTTCTCCTCGGCCTGGAGGATCTGCCCGTTGCGCCGGGCCATTTCGCCGCGGATCGCGAAGATGATGCCGCGCCAGCTTCGCACGCCGCGCGCCTCGGCCTCCTGGAGCAGCCGGGAGCACCACCGCTCGGCGCGCTTGAGCTGGTCCGCGTAGACCAGGTCGAGGATGGCGGCGCTCGGCGGGGCCAGCCACCAGTCGCCCATGCGGTAGTTCTGGAGAACGTCCTCGGCGTGCCGGACGAACGCCCCGTCACCCTCGCTGCTCAGGGCGGCGGTCAGCGGGCGGCCGGGCGGATTGGCGTCGTTGATGACGGCGGCGTCCGTGGCGTGGGCCAGGCGCGACTCGAAGAAGTTCTGGATGCCGTAGAACAGCTCCGGGTAGGAGGCGCGCACCCAGTTCCGCATGCTGGCCAGGTCGGTGGCGGAGTCGCCGTCCACCAGGGACTCGCCAGTGCCCTTCAGCACCTCGATGGCGTCGGCGATACGCCCGTACCAGAGTTGGGCCTTCACGACCGTGAGGGCCTCCCGGTCGGGCAGCCCGTGCTGCCGCCAGGTGTCCATGAGCTCGGCCAGGTAGGTGTTGGCGCGGGCCGGGCTGGTCTGCCATTCGGCACGGATCAGCATTCCGATGAGCTCGGTGCGCTCGGGTCCCGGAGGGCATTCCCGGTGCGCGAGTTCGAGGCAGCGCAAGGCGAATCCGACATCGTTCCGGCGCAGCGATTCCCCGGAGGTCTCCAGGAGAACGGCGATGCTCCAGGGCGTGCTCGCGCGGTTCGCGGCGACCAGATGCTCGGCCACCCTTACCGGGGGTACTCCTTCGGCTTCGAGGAGTTCCGCCGCGCGGTAATGCCATTCCGGCAGCGCTTCGAAGGCCGGGTCCTTGAGCACGGCCGTGCGGACCGCGGGATGGCGGAACTGCATGGCCTCCAGAAAACCGCCCGCGTTCAGAATCTGCACGGTTCGGTTCAATTCGGTGAGGTCGGTGGCCAGCAGCCGGGCCAGCAGCTCCGGGGTGACGTCGTGGCCGAGCACCGCGATGCCGCGCGCCACGTCGAGCGCGACGGGTCCGCCGCGGTGCAGACAGGCGAGGGCCACCTCCGTGAACACCCCGCCGGCCACCGGGCCGGCCGGGGGCCGCCCGTCCCCGGCCACGCTCCGCGCCTCCTGCCGGAAGGCCCGGATGAGCAGCGGGTTCCCGCCGGTGAAGGCGTGCCAGTCCAGCGCGAGCTGGTCGGCCCGCGCCACGTCCATGTCGGCGGCCAGCAGCTCACCCACGCCGGACGCCGTGAGCGGGCCCAGGGTGATGCGGTGGCAGTGCGGGCTGCGCAACAGTTCCGCGTGCAACGCGGGATTCGCGGGCGTCGGGTGCTCCAGGTATGTCATCAGGAGCATGACAGCGGCCCCTCGAATTTGCCGCATCAGATGCAGGACGCCATGCAGGGATTCGCTGTCGATGAAGTGAATATCGTCGATGACGATCAGCAGCGGCTGCCCGGCAGCCGAATTCAGCAGCTCGGCGGAGATCGCCCGGGTCAGTCGATAGGGATCCATTCCATCCGACGGAATAGGCCCGGCCAGTTGCCGCAGCACACCCAGCGGAATATCATTTTCCTCGGCGGATCCAAAAGCGTTGAGGACCCGGACACCGGTGGCCGCCGCTTTTCTCGAAAAAGCAATGGACAGCTCGGTCTTGCCTGTCGCCACCGGACCTGAAATCAGAACAACCTTACCGGCACCTTCGCGAGCCTCAATGAGAAGTTGGTCTAGACTCCTCATCTCCCCGGCGCGCTCAACTAGCGCCATTACCACTCACTCCCCCTTGTGACTGATTGGTAACATGACCTTTCGGTAGCTGTCGGACGGGACCTGCCTGCAATGATTATACGAGGTCAGGCATTACGTCAACATTGACCCTTCATGACAGTCGCTCGACTGGCCCGCGCGGCCACATCGGGCTTTCACGGCACATATACACCCCCTTCACATCAGCCCCGCCGTTGTTTTTTGTTGAAGCGTTTAATTTCAACAGCCAGTGACGAGAATGCGAACCGGAACTCGGAGTTCCCCGGGGATTAAGCATGATCGGGCCAACCCTCGGGCGGTCGGGGGAGTAATCTCGCCCAACCGTCCTGGGGCTGGCCCGATCGGTCCTCGGGGTGTCAGCGCTGTGTTTGCAGGTGCGTCTCCGCCTTCGTCGTGTCGTCGGTCTCCTCGGCGGGGGCGTTCTCCCGCGGCGCCGGCTTCTCCGGCGCCTCGACGGACAGGTGGGGCAGAATCCGGTCGAGCCAGCCCGGCAGCCACCAGTTGGCCCGGCCGAAGAGATGCATGGCCGCCGGCACCAGCACAGTCCGCAGGACGAACGCGTCCAGCGCCACCGCCACCGCGAGTCCGACACCGAACATCGCGATCACCCGCTGGCCGCCCAGGATGAAGGCGCAGAACACGGCGACCATGATCGTGGCGGCGGCCGTGATGACCCGGCCGGTCTCGGACTGGCCGACGATCACCGCGCGGCGGTTGTCCTTGGTGTGCACCCACTCCTCGTGCATCCGGCTGACCAGGAAGACCTGATAGTCCATCGAGAGCCCGAAGAGCACCGGCAGCATCAGCACCGGCAGGAACGGCTCGACCGGCCCGGACCCCATCCCGACCGCGTCGGAGACCCAGCCCCACTGGAAGAACGCGACCACGACGCCGAACGAGGCGAGCGCGGCCATCAGGTTCATCACGGCGGCGGTGAGCGGGATGACCACGCTGCGGAACGCCAGCAGCAGCAACAGGCAGCCGAGCAGGACGATCACCCCGACGAACATCGCCATCTTGCTGGCGAGTTCACCGGCGAAGTCGTCGTTGATGGCCGTCTGGCCGCCGACGTAGACCTGGAGTCCGGTGTCGGCCTCCGCGGGCGGGATCACGTCCTGGCGCAGCGTCTCGATCAGGTCCGAGGTCTCCTCGTCCTGCGGCGAGAACTCCGGGGTCACCTGCATGATGCCGATCGTGGCCCCCTCGGCCACCGATCCGCCGACCACGTCGGCCACCCCGTCCACCGCGGCGATGTCCTCCGCGAGACCGGCCAGCGCATCCCCGGCCTCCGCCGAGGGCACCTCGGCGACCAGCACCAGAGGCCCGTTGAAACCGGGGCCGAATCCCTCGGCCAGCATGTCGTACGCCCGCTTGCTGGTGAAGTCGTCCGGGTTGGTGCCCTGGTCCGAGCTGCCCAGCCGCATGGACAGCGTCGGCAGCGCCAACACCACGATCACCAGGATGGCGAGGGCCGACAGGGCCAGCGGGCGGCGCTCGACCACCGCGGCCCAGCGGGCCCAGAACCCGGAGGTGTCGGCACCCGTGACCGGCCCATGCTCGGCGAGGGAACGCCGCTCCTTGCGACTGAGGACCCGCGGGCCGAAGAAGGCGAGCAGCGCGGGCAGCAGGGTGACCGACGCGGCCGCCGTGCACAGCACGGTCAACGAGGCGGCGAGCGCGGCCCCGTTGAGGAAGCTGAGGCCCAGGGTCAGCAGGCCGAGCAGCGCCAGGACCACGGTGATGGCGGCGAACACCACGGCGCGGCCGGAGGTGTTGAGCGCCGTGACCACCGACTCCTCGGGATCGACGCCCGCCCGCAGCCCGTTGCGGTGCCGGGTCACGATGAACAGCGCGTAGTCGATGCCGACGCCGAGACCGATCAGCACGCCGAGCGTGGGCGCGATGTCCGAGATGGTCACCGCGTGGGAGAGCAGGCTCACGGTCAGCACCGCGGTGCCCACGCCCGCCAGGGCGATCACGATGGGCAGGACCATGCCGAGCAGCGAGCCGAAGGCGATGAAGAGCACGACCGCCGCCGCCACGATGGCCACGAGCTCGCTGGCCGCCGCGGACGGTTCCTCGGCGGCCGTGATGGCCGAGCCGCCCAGCTCCACCCGCAGCCCGTCGGTCCCGGCGCCCTGCGCGACCTCGATGACGTCCTCGACCAGGCCCTTGTCCAGCTCATGGCTCTGCTCGGGGAACGCAACCTGGGCATAGGCGATGGTCTCGTCCTCGCCGATCTGACCGGCGCCCTGCTCGTCCCAGGGGCTGATCACCGAGCCCACGCCGGGCATGTCGGCGATCTCGGCCAGCGCGGCGGCGACCCGCTCACGCGGCTCGGCGTCGTTGACCGAGCCGTCCGACACCTCCCACACCACGTTCGCCGTGGCGCCGGCCGTGTCGGGGGTCGCCTCCGTCATCATCTCGAGAGCCGTGTTGGACTCGCTGCCGGGCAGGTTGAACACGGTGCTGTAACCGTTGCCCGCCGCCCCACTGGCGACGCCCAGCCCCACCAGCGAGGCCACCCACAGCAAAAGCGTCATAAGCCGATGGTGGTAACACCAACGGGCCAGACCGAGCATCAGTATCTCCAGAGGTTTCTATGGGGGTTGGGAATGGGAACCGGCGGGTGCGGGCCGTCAGATCGAGAAGGGGACGACGGCCAGGGGCCGTGGGAGCAGTTGCGGTGGTTCGTCCTGGGAGAGCATGCGCAGCGACCGCCTCCAGAACGTGACGGCCGCCCGGCGGTCCTTCGCCCGCAGCCGGGGCCCCCGGGGCACCGGGCACGAGCGGCCCAGCGGACCGGGAGCGTAGACAAGACCTGAGGCGGCGTCCGGATCGGTCGCCGCGCGCAGGGTGGTGCGCGCCGTGTCGACCGCCCCGCGCGCCCAGGAACGGAGCTGGGTGCTGCCCGGCGCGGCGGCCAGCGACAGCGTGCCCTGGCCGGCCGCGGCGAGCCTGCGGGCCAGCTCGACGGCGAAGAGCACGGCCACCGATCCGGTGCCGCGCAGCCCGCGCGGGGGCCCGAGCCGGCGCCCCTGATCCGCGACGGTCACCACCCGGGATCCCCGGGTGCCGACCAGCAGGGGCAACAGCCCCAGCGTGAGCGCCATATGACCGAGATGCAGGACACCGACCGATGGCTCCACACCCGGCACGGGACGCTGTGGGGAACCGGAACGCGCACCGGTATCGTTGATGAGCAAGTCCAGGCGGTCACAGGTGCGGAGGAGCTTTCCGACGAACAGATCGATGCTGAGCTGGTCCGTCAGATCCAGCGCCCATGCCTCCAGTCGCTCGTCGGCGACTCCGGTCGTGCCCAGCACCTGCCGCTTGGCGGACTCGGCGGTGCCCAGATCGGAGCAGGCCATCACCACTCTGGCGCCATTGACGGCGAGACGATGCGTGGTGGCGAGGCCGGGCCCCGAGTCGGCTCTCGTGACAATCGCCACGCGGCCGGTGAGGTCCGGAATGTCTGCCACGCACCACTCGGTCATCTCGCCCCCTAACCTGAACGTCGACTCACCTTCTATAGTGAACCACCACTCAGGTTGAGTGGCAATGCCATCTTTGTTGGGATCACACCGGAGGACGGGAGGTGGGCCGGTGACCGCACCACACCGGCTACGCGCCGATGCTGCGCGTAATCGCGCGAACATTCTGCGTGCCGCACGGACCTTGTTCGCGGCACGCGGAGAAGTCGTCGGCATCGACGAGATCGCCCGCGAGGCGGGCGTGGCCGTCGGCACGCTCTATCGGCACTTCCCCACGAAGGCCGACCTGGTGAACGCGATCGTCGGCGATCTCGCGCACCGGATCTTCACGGCGCTCGACGAGGCGGTCGCCCGGATCGACGCGGGGGGCAGCGCGTTCGCGGAGCTCACCGTGCTGACCGAGCGCATCAGCGACGCGGCGGGCGTGGACCGCACCATCAAGGCCGCCATGCACAACCTCGGCGTCCAGGCGGACCCCGGACTGGCGGACAAGGGCAGAAACGGCCTGGCCCGCATCGTCGAGGCCGGCCACGCCGAGGGCTCGCTGCACCCGGACGTCACCGCGGCGGACCTCATGCTCATGATGAGCACCATGCCCGGCGACGAGCTGCCGGAGGAGGCGCGCCGCCGCTGGGTCCAGTTGATCCTGCGCGGGCTCGCCGCCGACCCGGCCCGCGTCGACACCGGCGGCTGAACCATCGCGGGAGCGGGCCGCCCCCTCCAAGTGCTGGTTCATACGTGAGGCTCCACCCCCGGCGGGGGCGGAGCCTCACGTATGTGTCAGTCGTACTCGGCGGTCAGCGGCGCCCGGCCGGAACGTACGGCTCCAGCAGGGCCGCGAGCTCATGGTGCACCTGCGCCTTGAGCAGCGTGCCCTCGGCGGTGTGCTCCTCGGAGAGCACCTCGCCCTCGGCGTGCACCCGGGAGACCAACGCCCCCTGGGTGTACGGCACCAGGGCCTCGAGCTCCACGGCGGGCCGCGGCAGCTCGCTGTCGATCCAGGCCAGCAGCTCGTCGATGCCCTGCCCGGTCCTGGCCGAGACGGCGATCGCCCGCTTCTCGGCGCGCAGCAGGCGCTGAAGCGTCAACTCGTCGGCGGCGTCCGCCTTGTTGACCACGACGATCTCCGGGATGTCCCGGGCACCCACCTCGCCGATCACCTCGCGCACGGTGGCGAGCTGCTCCTCGGGCGCCGGGTGGGCTCCGTCGACCACGTGCAGGATCAGGTCGGCATCGCCGACCTCCTCCATCGTCGAGCGGAAGGCCTCCACCAGGTCGTGCGGCAGGTGCCGCACGAAGCCGACGGTGTCGGCCAGCGTGTACACCCGGCCGGTCGGCGTGGTGGCCCGGCGCACCGTCGGGTCCAGCGTGGCGAACAGGGCGTTCTCCACGAGGACCCCGGCGCCCGTGAGCTGGTTCAGCAGGGATGACTTGCCAGCGTTGGTGTACCCGGCGATCGCGACGGACGGCACCTTGTTGCGCTGCCGCTCCTGCCGCTTGAGCTCCCGGCCGTGCTTCATGTCCGCGATCTCCCGGCGCATCTTCGCCATCTTCTCGCGGATCCGCCGCCGGTCGGTCTCGATCTTGGTCTCACCGGGACCACGCGTCGCCATCCCGCCGCCGCCGCTGCCGGAGCCACCGCCGCCCATCTGCCGGGACAGCGACTGACCCCAGCCGCGCAGCCGCGGCAGCATGTACTGCATCTGGGCCAGCGACACCTGCGCCTTGCCCTCCCGGGACTTGGCGTGCTGGGCGAAGATGTCGAGGATCAGGGCGGTGCGGTCGACCACCTTGACCTTGACGACGTCCTCCAGGTGAATGAGCTGGCCGGGGCTCAGCTCACCGTCGCACACGACGGTGTCGGCGCCGGTCTCCAGCACCAGGTCGCGCAGCTCCTGCGCCTTGCCGGAGCCGATGTACGTGGCCGGGTCGGGCTTGTCGCGGCGCTGGATCACGCCGTCGAGCACCAGCGCACCCGCCGTTTCCGCCAGGGCGGCGAGCTCCGCGAGGGAGTTCTCCGCGTCCTGGGCCGTACCTGAGGTCCACACGCCCACCAGCACCACGCGCTCCAGGCGCAACTGGCGGTACTCGACCTCGGTGATGTCCTCGAGCTCGGTGGACAGTCCCACGACGCGGCGCAGCGCGGCGCGCTCCTCGCGCTCGAACTGCTCGCCGTCCGCGTGGTCGGGCTCGCTCCGGGTGACGTCCTCATCCATCAGGGCGTCGGCCCGGCGGCTCGCGGTGCGGCGCTGGTGGTCCTGAGGAAGGGAAGAAAAGGTCAATGCGTTCCTTACGTCGGATGAGCCAGCGGTCCACACGGGCCGGCGGCATGGAGATGGGGCCGTGTTCGCAACGTCCCAGCGATCCGGAACATTCCCGGCGGCGCACGCCCATAGTGGCACGGCCACCCCGGGCCGTCACCCGGATTAGCGGCCACGCCGGGCATTCCCGGCGGCGCTATGACTGCAACCGGGCGGCGCGCGTGACGTCATACACGCCGGGTACCCGGCGCATGGCCCGCATCAACCGGGGCAGCCCCGCCGAATCGGGCAGCCGCAGCGTGTAGGTGTGCCGCACCCGCTGGTCGCGCGGCGGCTCGACCTCGGCGGCCAGCACCGCGGCGCCGTGCGCGGCCAGGGCCTCGGTCAGATCGGCCAGCAGCTCCGGGCGGCCCAGGGCCTCGGCGTGCAGCGTGACCCGGCAGCCCACCGAGCCGGAGCGCCAGCTCACGGGGAGCGGCGCGCGCCCGGCGGCGGCCATCCGCACGGCGGTCGGACAGTCCTCCCGGTGCACGGTGACGGCACCGCCGCGGACCGCGAACCCCCGCACGCTGTCCGGGGGCACCGGCGTGCAGCAGCGGGCCAGCCGCACGGGCGCCTCCGGCGCGGCGGCGACGATGGCGGCGGCCTCCTCCCCCGGGTCCTCCTCCGGCCGGCGGCGGCTCCCCGGGTGCGCGGTGGCGCCCGGCCCGGCCGGCGCGACCCGCTCGGTGCCGGGCTCGGCCCCGGCCGCCTGGGTGCTGTCCAGCCAGCGGCGGATCGGGATGCGGGCCGCCGGGGTGGTGGCGTATTCGAGCCACTCCGGGGACGGGCTCGAACTGCCGTCCGGGGCAAGCAGGAGATGCACGGTGTCGCCGTCGCGCAGCACCGTGCGGAGGGTGGCGAGGCGGCCGTTGACCCTGGCGCCGATGCAGGCGTGGGCGGCCTGGCCGTGCCGGGCGTAGGCGGCGTCCACACAGGTGGCGCCCACGGGCAGTTGCAGCGGGCCGGCGTCCGCCGCCTCGCCGAACACGGTGATCTCCCGGTCCTGGGCCAGTTCGTCCCGCAGCGCGGTCCAGAACGTGTCGGGGTCGGGGGCCTGCCGCTGCCAGTCCAGCAGCCGGGACAGCCAGCCGGGCCGGGTGGGGTCCACCCGCTCGCCGTCGTCGGCGCTCTCGCCGTCGCCGCCCCGGAGCGGATCCCCGAGCGCCACCACCCCGGCCTCGGCGACCCGGTGCATGGCTTGGGTGCGCACGAGCACCTCGGCGACCTGTCCGGACCCGGCGGCGAACGCGGTGTGCAGCGAGCGGTACAGGTTGAACTTGGGCGCCGCGATGAAGTCCTTGAACTCCGAGACGACCGGGGTGAAACAGGTGTGCAGCTCGCCCAGCGTGGCGTAGCAGTCGGCGTCCTCGGCGACCAGGATCAGCAGCCTGCCGTAGTCGTAGGGGCCGAGGTCGCCGCGTTTGAGCCGGATCCGGTGCACGGACAGCACATGCCTCGGCCGGATCACCACCTCCGCGCCGATCCCGGCCTCGCGCAGCACGCCGCGCACCGCCTCCGCGACCTCGGCCAGCGGGTCGGGCCCCATGCCGTGCCGGCGGATCAACTCCCGTGCCCCGGCGTGCTCCTCGGGGTGCAGGATGGCGAAGACCAGGTCCTCCAGCTCGGTCTTGACGGACTGCACGCCCAGCCGCTCGGCGAGCGGGATGAGGACGTCGCGCGTGACGCGGGCGATGCGCGCCTGTTTCTCCGGGCGCATCACGCCCAGCGTCCGCATGTTGTGCAGCCGGTCGGCGAGCTTGATCGACATGACCCGGACGTCGCTGCCGGTGGCGACCAGCATCTTGCGGAACGTCTCGGGCTCGGCCGCGGCGCCGTAGTCCACCTTCTCCAGCTTGGTGACGCCGTCCACCAGATGGCCGACCTCGTCGCCGAAGTCGGCGCGCACCTGATCGAGAGTCACCTCGGTGTCCTCGACGGTGTCGTGCAGCAGGGAGGCCGTCAGGGTCGTGGTCTCGGCGCCGAGTTCGGCGAGAATGAGCGTGACGGCGAGCGGATGCGTGATGTAGGGCTCGCCGCTCTTGCGGAACTGCCCGCGGTGCGCGGACTCGGCCAGCAGATAGGCGCGGCGCAGCGCGTCGAGGTCGGCGCGCGGGTGGTGCCGGCGGTGGGCCTGCGCGACATGCTCGATGGCGTCGGGCAGTCCGCCCCGGACCGTGGAGCGGAAGACGGCGGCGCGGCCGAGCTGACGCAGCCTCAGCACGTCCTTGCGGTGGACCCGGCGTTCCCGGGCGGTACCGCCCGGCGTGGTCGCCTCTGCGCTCATGGGGTGGGCACCTCCCGCGGTCTCCTGACCGGACCGCGGCCGGGTGTCGAACGATCCCCGTGATCCTCGTGATCCCGCAACGGCGCCGGTGCTTGATGCTACCGAGCCCACCACGTGCCGCATGCCGACGGCCGCCCCGATCGTGGTGGATCACCCATTCGAGTTACTTATGTTCTCGGAAACGTGGCCGAAATGAGAGGTAGTCAGGCGAGGTTCAGCCAGTGGTGATCGATGGTGCCCTCGGCCACGATGACCGCCGGGCCGGCCATCGTGATCCGGCCGTCCGTGTCCTCGGTGATCCGCAGCCGGCCGCCGGGCACGTCCACCACATAGGTGGCCGAACGGCCGTCGGCCGCCGGGTCGCGCCCGTCGCGCCGGGCGGCGGCGACCATGACGGCGCAGGCGCCGGTGCCGCAGGAGCGGGTCTCGCCCGAGCCGCGCTCGTGCACGCGCAGGGCCACCCGGCCGGGCCCGCGGTCCACCACGAACTCGACGTTGGTGCCCCGCGGGTACGCGGTGGCCGGGTGCACGGCGGGCGGGTCGAAGAGGCGGCCGGCGTCGGCGAGGTCGTCGACGAACGCGACCGCGTGCGGGTTTCCCATGTCGATGTGGCGGGCGGGCCAGGTGCGCTCGCCCACGGTCACCGTGACCGTTTCGCCCGGGCCGGAGGGGAAGGCGGCGACGCCCATGCCGACGGAGATGTCGCCGTCGTCCTCGAACCGCACCCGGCGCACGCCGGCGCGGGTGGCGATGGGCAGGTCGTCGCCCTTGGCGAGCCCGGCGCGCTGGAGGTAGCGCGCGAAGACCCGCACGCCGTTCCCGCACATCTCGGCGACGCTGCCGTCGGCGTTGCGGTAGTCCATGAACCACTCGGCCTCGGCGGCGGCCTCACCGGTGGCGCGCACCACGCGCAGCAGCCCGTCCCCGCCCAGGCCGGCGCGCCGGTCGCACAGCCGCGCGACGTCGGCGGGCGACAGGTCGAGGCGCCCGTCCGGGTCGGGGAGGATGACGAAGTCGTTCTCCGTGCCGTGTCCCTTGAGGAACGGCACAGGCTGCTGTGCGATGCTCACCCGCCCGATCGTAACGGATCGTGACGGCGGTCAGCGCAGCGCGGCCACCCGCAGGACGGCGAGGACGGCGAGCAGGAGCACGCCGAGGCCGTAGAGGAGCAGCAGCCGCCAGTCCGGGCGGCGGCCGGAGCCGCGCGGGGGCAGGCCGGGCCAGGTGTAGCCGACGCGGCGGGCGGCCATCATGCCCCAGCCGGCGGCGCTGCACCCGATGAGCAGGCCCAGCATGGCGACCACCGCGCCGGCCTCGTCGAAGGCGAAGGCCAGCGGGAAGGCGAACATCAGCGAGCCGAGGAGGCTCAGCAGCACGATCGGGGCGAAGAGGGTGAGCCGGAGCCGGCGGGGCGGCCGCAGGTCGGCGTAGGACTCGTCGCGGTTGAAGTCGTCGATGATCTCGACGGACTCCCCGACGGGCTCGGCGGGCGGCAGGCCGTCCTCCGCCGGGTCCCCGAGGGGGGTGTCGGTGACCCGTCGTGAGGGGACACCTTCCGTCGTACCGTTGCTCTCCCGAGGGCCGGCCTCCATCGCCACGCGCCCTCCAGACTTCACGGTTCACGGCTGCGCATTGCTCGATGATGGCACGCCTGGAGTCCGCTCCCGGCCGCTTGGAGCGTCCCGATGCCATCACGTGATCAGGATGTGACCGTCCGTTCGAGCAAGCCCCAGGCGCGCTTCTCAAGCTCCCCGCGGGCCTCACGCGCCCCGCTCAGCCAGCGCACGCGCGCATCGCGCCGGAACCAGCTCTCCTGCCGGCGGGCGAAGCGCCGAGTGGCGCGAATCGTCTCCTCGCGCGCCTCCTCCAGCGTGCACTCCCCGGCCAGCGCGGCCAGCACCTGCTGGTAGCCCAGGGCCCGGGAGGCGGTGCGGCCCTCGCGCAGCCCGGCCGCCTCCAGCGCGCGGACCTCCTCGACCAGCCCGGCCCGCCACATCCGGTCCACGCGGGCGGTGATCCGCTCGTCGAGCTCGGGGCGTTCGACGCCGACGCCGATCTGGAGGGTGCGGTAGGCGGCGCGTTCCTCGTCGGGGCCGGGCATCCGGGCGGTGAACGGCTGCCCGGTGATCTCGATGACCTCCAGGGCGCGGACGATCCGCCGGCCGTTGCTGGGCAGGATGGCCCGGGCGGCGGGCGGGTCGGCGGCGGCCAGCCGGGCGTGCAGCACACCGCTGCCGTGCCGGGCGAGCTCGGCCTCCAGCCGGGCCCGGACGGCGGGATCGGTGCCGGGGAAGTCCAGCGGGTCCACGGCGGCGCGGACGTAGAGCCCCGAGCCGCCGACCAGGACGGGG
The DNA here is from genome assembly GCF_031845365.1 of Streptomyces litchfieldiae. Taxonomy (NCBI): domain Bacteria; kingdom Bacillati; phylum Actinomycetota; class Actinomycetes; order Kitasatosporales; family Streptomycetaceae; genus Streptomyces; species Streptomyces litchfieldiae. Next base: position 40,786 of record NZ_JAVREL010000030.1, on the reverse strand, counting down.
ACGCGGCCCGCGGCGAGCAGCCGGTCGATGCGGTCCCGGGCCAGCCGCTGGTACTCGGCGACGCTTGCGGTGCGGGTGACGTCCCAGATGTCCAGCAGATGGTGGGGCACGCCCCGCCGCTCGGCCGGGGTCAGCTTGGCGGTGCCGATGTCCATGCCCCGGTAGAGCTGCATCGAGTCGGCGTTGATCACCTCGCCGCCCAGCCGGCCGGCCAGGGCGACGCCGAGGTCCGACTTCCCGGCCGCGGTGGGCCCGACCACGGCGACGACCTGGGGAGCTGCGGGTCCGCTGTTCACGCCAGGAAGTGTCCCAGATCCGGTGGCGGCCCTCGAACGAGCGACGTGACGCGGCACCGGGCGGGTCGTTTGCCGTTCCGGAGTTCCATCCGCCCTCTCCGGGGCGGAATGTCACCCAGCCAAGTATGGTCAGGAGTAGATATGGGAGTGTTTGCCTGGATCCGCCGCCGTGGTCGGGGTACGGAGCCGCCGCCCGTCCCACCGGCCGGGGCGGTCGGGGCGCCGCCGGACGAGGCGCCGGGCGAGGCGCCCGCCGAGACCGGCGGCGAGGCCGTCGGCATTCCGAAGCAGACCGCGGCGGCGGAGGCGGCCGACAGCGAGGCGGGCGAGGGAGCGGCCCGCCCGTAGGTCAGAGGGAAGGTGGCCACGATGGGCTTCATGGACCGGCTCAAGGACAAGCTCACGCAGAACCGTGACAAGGTCGAGACCGGCATGGACAAGGCCGCGAAGGCGGCGGACTCCATGACCAAGGGGAAGTACCGCGACCGGATCGAGAGCGGCACCGACAAGGCCAAGGGAGCCCTCGGCCGCTTCACCGGCGGCGACCGGCGCGACGACGGCCCGTCCGGGACCGACGAGGGCGGCCGGGGCCCGGACCGGGGCTGAGGCCCGGACCGGCCCGGCCGCCGCTCAGGACCAGGACGCCACGAAGTAGCCGACGCCGTAGGGCGCCTCGTCGTACAGAAGCCGCCCGACGAGGCCGGCGCCCTCGGCGGCTCCGGCAAGAAGCTGCCAGCCGGAGCGCCCGGCGGCGTGCAGCGCCTCGGCGAGCGCGGGATCGAGCGCGGCGAGCGCGCCGGTGTTCGCCTCGCCGAGCGCCCGCGCGGCGGCGGCGTCGAACGCCGCCGCGCGCTCGTCGAAGGAGCCGGGGGCGCGCGGCGAGCGGCAGGCGCTGCCGTCGCCCATCACCAGCAGAGCGAGCCGTTCGGCGCCCGCCGCCAACTGTCGGCCCAGTTCGGCGCAGCGCTCCGGCTCCAGGGACTCGGCGAGTCCGAGCGCCTCCACCGGGGCGGCCTGCCACGCGGTGCGCTCCAGCAGCCAGGCACCCACGGTCAGCGAGGGCGGCAGTTCGCGTTCGCCCGGCTCGCCCGCGCCGAGCGCGGCCTCGACGGCCACTCCGAAGCCGCGCAGCGAGCCGCGCGTACCGGCCGGGAAGGCGCCGCGGCCGGACTCCTCGGCCGGGCCGACGACCACGAGCCGGTCGGGGCGGGCGGCGGCCAGGACGCCGACGGCGTCGTAACTGGCGGCGCGGGCCTCATCCAGCTCGGCGGCGGCACCGGCGGCCAGGTCGGGCACCAGCAACGGCGGACAGGGGCAGACAGCAGCGGCGACAAGCATGGCCGCAGCCTAGGCCCTGGCCGGCCCATCGCCCGGGACCGCCCGGGCCCCGTCGCGGGGCTCGGGTCGGTGCGTCCGGTGGGCTCAGTGGGCGTGGCAGCCGCCGGCCGGCTCGGCCGACGGCGCCGGGGCGCCGATCGTCGGCAGGCCGAGCATGACCCCGGCAGGCGCGGGGGCGGGCGCGGCGGTGCGCCGTTCCCACGCGTCGCCGGAGCGGGTACGGCGCACGGCCTTGACCGGGCCCTCGGCGAGCAGGTGGTGGGGCGCGGCGTAGGTGATCTCCACGGTGGCGACATCGCCGGGGCGGATGGGCTCGGCGGGGCGGTCGAAGTGGACCAGCCGGTTGTCGGGGGCCCGGCCGGACAGCCGCCGGGTGGCGTCGTCCTTGCGGCCCTCGCCCTCCGCGACCAGCACCTCGACGGTGCGGCCGACCTGCTTCTTGTTCTCCTCCCAGGAGATGTCGTCCTGGAGGGCGACCAGCCGCTCGTACCGCGCGCGCACGACCTCCTTGGAGATCTGGCCCGGCATCTCGGCGGCCGGGGTGCCCGGGCGCTTGGAGTACTGGAAGGTGAACGCCTGCGCGAAGCGGGCCTCGCGCACCACGTGCAGCGTCTCCTCGAAGTCCTCCTCGGTCTCGCCGGGGAAGCCCACGATGATGTCGGTGGTGATGGCGGCGTCCGGGATGGCCGCGCGGACCTTCTCGATGATGCCGAGGTAGCGCTCCTGCCGGTAGGAGCGGCGCATCGCGCGCAGCACGCGGGAGGAACCGGACTGGAGCGGCATGTGCAGTTGGGGCATCACGTTCGGCGTCGTGGCCATGGCCTCGATGACGTCGTCGGTGAAGTCGCGCGGGTGGGGCGAGGTGAAGCGGACGCGCTCCAGTCCCTCGATCCGGCCGCAGGCGGTCAGCAGCTTGGAGAACGCCTGCCGGTCGCCGATGTCGGAGCCGTAGGCGTTGACGTTCTGGCCGAGCAGGGTGATCTCGGTGACGCCCTCGGCGACCAGCGTCTCGATCTCGGCGAGGATGTCGCCGGGGCGGCGGTCCTTCTCCTTGCCGCGCAGCGCGGGGACGATGCAGAAGGTGCAGGTGTTGTTGCAGCCGACGGAAATGGCGACCCAGGCCGCGTAGGCGCTCTCGCGGCGGGTCGGCAGCGTGGAGGGGAACGCCTCCAGCGACTCGGCGATCTCGACCTGGGCCTCGCGCTGGACGCGGGCCCGCTCCAGCAGCACCGGCAGGCTGCCCACGTTGTGGGTGCCGAAGACGACGTCCACCCAGGGCGCCCGGCGGACGATGGTGTCGCGGTCCTTCTGGGCCAGGCAGCCGCCGACGGCGATCTGCATGCCGGGGCGGGCGGCCTTCTTGGGGGCGAGCTGGCCCAGGTTCCCGTAGAGGCGGTTGTCGGCGTTCTCCCGGACGGCGCAGGTGTTGAAGACGACGACATCGGCTCCGTCGGCGCCCGGGGCGGCCGGGACGTAACCGGCCTGTTCGAGCAGCCCGGCCATCCGCTCGGAGTCGTGGACGTTCATCTGGCAGCCGAACGTCCGGACTTCATAGGTGCGCGTGACTTCGGGCATGCGAGAGCTCAATCCATTCGACTTCCAAGACCGGATACGCAGGTCCCCAAGTCTACGTTCCGCTGATAGCTTGCTCGGGTGCTCTCGGTGCGTTCCCTCCGGCGGCCCTCCGTGCCGGTCCTGCTGGGCCTGGCCGTCGCGCTGGCGGTGCTGGCCGGGCTGCTGTGGCGGCCGGTCCTGGGGAGCGACGACCGGCCCTCCGGCTCGGTGACGCTGAGCACCGGGGTGACCACCGGTGTCTACGCGCGCTACGGGCAGTTGCTGCGCGTCCAGCTCGCGCGCGACGCCCCCGGCCTGGACATGACGCTGACGCCGAGCGCCGGTTCCGTGGAGAACATCCGGCGGCTGATCTCGGGCGAGGCCGACTTCGCCATCGCCACCGCGGACTCGATCGCGGCCTATCAGGCGGGGGGCGGCGAGGGCGCCGAGCGGCTGCGGGCCTGCGCCCGGCTCTACGACGACTACATGCAGCTCGTGGTCCCGGCGGACTCGCCGGTGCGCACGACCGAGGACCTGGCCGGGCTGCGGGTGGGCGTCGGCCAGGACCAGTCCGGGGTGCAGCTCGTGACGCGGGAGCTGCTGGCGGCGGCCGGACTGGACATGGACGCGGACATCGAGGCCGTCCGCGAGGGCATCAACGACATGCCCCGGATGCTGGAGGCGGGCCGGGTCGACGCGTTCTTCTGGTCCGGCGGGCTGCCCACCTCGGCCGTGACGCGGCTGGCCGGGCGGCTGGACATCCGTCTGGTGCCGCTGGGCGATCTGCTGCCCGCGCTCGGCGGGCGGGGGCCGCACACCGACTTCTACCGGGCGGCCGTGATGCCGCCCGACGCGTACCCGGACATCGCGGGGTCCGAGGTGGTCGACACCATCGCCGTGGCCAATCTGCTGGTGACGACCGAGGACACGGACGCGGAGCTCACCGAGCAGATCACCCGCTCCGTGATCAACGGCCGGGACCGGATCGGGCAGGAGGTGCACGCGGCACAGCGGGTGGACCTGCGGACCGCGATCTACACCCAGCCGCTCGAACTGCACCGGGGAGCCCGCGACTACTACCGGTCGGTCAAGTCCTGAACAGCGCCACCCCGTCTTCCCTTCGACGCCTCTGACATCACGCACGCCACGACAACGCGACGACAACGGAGTCAACGCCATGCATGACGACCGAAGCCTCCTCGAAGACCGCCTGCACCGGGTTCTGACCGAACGCGTCCGGCCCGCCGTCCACCGCGACGCCGTGCCGCTGACCGTCGAGCGCTGGGACGCGCCGGGCGAGCCGGTCCCGGTGGCCGAGGGCCTGGCCGCGCCGTACGGCCCGGCCGCTGCGGGCGAGGCCTGGGGCCCGGCCTGGGGCACCACCTGGTTCCGGGTCACCGGGCGGGTGCCGGCGGACTGGGCGGGGCGGACGGTCGAGGCCGTCCTCGACCTCGGATTCGACCGGCTGATGCCCGGCTTCCAGTGCGAGGGCCTGGTGTACCGGCGCGACGGCGGGGCCGTGAAGGGCCTGCACCCCTACAACGACTGGGTGCGGATCGCGGACGCCGCGGCGGGCGGCGAGGAGGTGGAGCTGTATGTCGAGGCGGCGGCCAACCCGGTGCTCAACGAGCCCCGGCCGAGTTGGCGGGGCGACCGGCTGACGGCCGGCGACGAGCCGCTGTACCGCGTGGCGCGGATGGACCTGGCCGTCTTCGAGCCGCAGGTGTGGGAGCTGGTGCAGGACCTGGACGTCGCCGGCGGGCTGATGAAGGAGCTTTCGCCGGACGACGCCCGGCGCTGGACGCTGCTGCGGGCGATCGAGGGCGCGCTGGACGCACTGGACCTGGCCGACATCGCGGGCACGGCGCCGGCCGCCCGCGGGCGCCTGGTGGGGGTGCTCGCCTCCCCGGCGCACGCCTCGGCGCACCGGCTCAGCGCGGTGGGCCACGCGCACATCGACTCGGCCTGGCTGTGGCCGCTGCGCGAGACCGTGCGGAAGGTGGCGCGCACCACGGCGAACGTGGTGGCGCTGATGGACGACCACCCGGAGTTCGTGTTCGCCATGTCGCAGGCTCAGCAACTCGCGTGGCTGAAGGAGCACCGCCCGGAGGTGTACACGCGGGTGGTGGCGAAGGTGGCGGACGGGACGTTCGTGCCGGTGGGCGGCATGTGGGTGGAGTCCGACACCAACATGGTGGGCGGCGAGGCGATGGCCCGGCAGTTCGTCTACGGGAAGCGGTTCTTCCTGGAGGAGTTCGGCATCGAGACGGACGAGGTGTGGCTGCCGGACTCGTTCGGCTACACGGCCGCCCTTCCCCAGTTGGTGAAGCTGTCCGGCTCGACGTGGTTCCTGACGCAGAAGATCTCCTGGAGCGCCACGAATCCCTTCCCGCACCACACGTTCTGGTGGGAGGGCATCGACGGCACGCGCGTGTTCACCCACTTCCCGCCGGTGGACACCTACAACTCCGATCTGAGCGGCCGGGAGATGGCGCACGCCGCGCGCAACTACCGGGAGAAGGGGCGGGGCACGCGGTCGCTGGTGCCGTTCGGCTGGGGCGACGGCGGGGGCGGCCCCACCCGGGAGATGCTGGCCCGCGCGGCGCGGCTGCGGGATCTGGAGGGCTCGCCCCGGGTGGAGATCGAGCGGCCGTCGGCGTTCTTCGCCAAGGCGCACGCCGAGTACCCCGACGCCCCGGTGTGGGTGGGCGAGCTGTATCTGGAACTGCACCGGGGCACCTACACCTCGCAGGCCAAGACCAAGCAGGGCAACCGGCAGAGCGAGTCGCTGCTGCGCGAGGCCGAGCTGTGGGCGGCGACGGCGGCCCTGCGGGTGCCGGGCTACGCCTATCCGTACGCGGATCTGGAGCGGATCTGGAAGACGGTGCTGCTGCACCAGTTCCACGACATCCTGCCCGGGTCGTCCATCGCGTGGGTGCACCGGGAGGCACGGGAGACCTATGCCCGGCTGCGCTCGGAGCTGCTGGCGATGATCGATGCGGCGCAGCGGGCGCTGGCCGGGGACGGGCCGGGCACGGTGGTGTTCAACGCGGCGCCGCACGCGCGCGGGGGCGTGCCGGGCGGTGGCGCGCGCCCGCGCGAGGGCGGCCCGGAGGCGCTTCCGGTGACGGTGACGCCCCGCGAGGGCGGCGGGTTCACGCTGGACAACGGGCTGCTGCGGGTCGGCGTCGACGGCCGGGGCCTGGTGGTCTCGGCGGTGGACCTGGCCGGCGGCCGGGAGGCGATCGCCCCGGGCCGGGCGGGGAACCTGCTCCAGTTGCACGCCGATCTGCCCAACCACTGGGACGCCTGGGACATCGACGAGTTCTACCGGAACGGCGTCAGTGACCTGACCGAGGCCGACTCGGTGGCACTGGCCGAGTCCGGCGGCGCGGACGCGACGGTGGAGGTGACCCGTTCGTTCGGCGCCTCCCGGGTGGTGCAGCGGCTGACGCTGCGGCCCGGGGCCCGCGTCCTGGAGGTGGAGACCGACATCGACTGGCGGGAGCGGGAGAAGATCCTCAAGGCCGCCTTCCCGCTGGACGTCAAGGCCGACCGGTCCGCCGCGGAGACCCAGTTCGGGCACGTGTTCCGGCCGACGCACACGAACACCTCGTGGGAGGCCGCTAAGTTCGAGATCTGCGCGCACCGCTGGATCCATGTCGAGGAGCCGGGCTGGGGCGCGGCCGTGGTCAACGACTCGACGTACGGCCACGACGTGACGCGCGAGGTGCGGCCCGACGGCGGCCAGACCACGACCGTGCGGCTGTCGCTGCTGCGGGCCCCGCGGTACCCGGATCCGGAGACGGACCAGGGCACGCACCGGCTGCGGTACGCGCTGGCGCCGGGGGCGACGCTCGCCGACGCGGTCGCCGAGGGCCACTGGATCAACCTGCCAGAGCGGTCCGTGCCGGGCTCGGCCGCCGTGGAGCCGCTGGTGACCGTGGTGGACGACGGCGGCCGGATCGTCGTGGAGACGGTGAAGCTGGCCGACGACCGCGGCGGCGACGTGGTGGTCCGCCTCTACGAGTCGGCCGGCGGGCGGGCCGCCGGCCGGCTGGTGACCGGCTTCCCGCTGGCCTCGGCGACGGTCACCGACCTGCTGGAACGCCCGCTCGGCGAGAGCCCGGACCGCCCGGTCGCGGCGGACGGCGGCGTGGAGCTGGCGCTGCGGCCGTTCGAGATCGTCACTCTTCGCCTGCGGCCGGCTGCCGCTGCGGACTGAGCGCGTCCGGCCCGTCCTCCTCGGGCGCGTGGCGGGGCAGGGTGACGGACACCTTGAGGCCGTGCGGCTCGTTGCGGGCGTAGGCGATCGTGCCGCCCTGGGCGGCGAGCAGGGCGGCGACGATGGACAGGCCGAGGCCGGACCCGGAGACGTTCTGGTGCCGGCCACTGCGCCAGAAGCGGTCGCCGATCCGTTCCAGCTCGGCCTCGTCCAGCCCCGGGCCGTCGTCGGCCGTCTCGACGGTGACGGTGTCGCGGCCCGGGGTGACGGTGACGCGGACCCCGCCCCCCGCGGGGGTGAACTTCAGCGCGTTGTCGACGATCGCGTCCAGCGCGCTGGAGAAGCCGATCGGGTCGGCCCAGCCGGTGACGGCCGCGGGCCCGGCCAGGCGCAGCGCCACGTCGCGCTCGTCGGCCAGCGGCCGCCAGGCGTCGACCCGTTCCGCGACGAGCGCGGCCACGTCCGTGATCCGGGGGTCGGCGGCGCTGCCCTCGGCGAGCGCGAGGTCGAGCAGGCCGTCCAGCACGCGGGCCAGCCGCTTGCCCTCGGCCCGGACCGAGGCGACCTCCTCGTTCCCCTCGGGCAGCTCCAGGCCGAGCAGGTCGATGCGCAGCAGCAGCGCGGACAGCGGGTTGCGAAGCTGGTGGGAGGCGTCGGCGACGAAGGCGCGCTGGCGTTCCAGGACCTCCTCGACGTTGTCAGCCATCTCGTTGAACGACCGTGCCAGTCGGCGCAGTTCGGGCGGGCCGCCGGCCTCGGCGACCCGGGCGGTGAGGCTGCCGGTGGCGATCTGGTGCGTGGCCTTGTCGAGCACCCGGACCGGGCGCAGCAACCAGCCGGTGAGCCGCACGGCGGCGGCGACGGCCAGCAGCATGGCGCCCGCCTCGCCGGCCGCGATGCCCAGCCAGCCGCGCAGGATGCGGGAGCGCAGCGGGCCGGTCGGGGAGTCGATGACGACCACGGCGATCACGTCGCCGTCGCGGATGACGGGTGAGGCGACGACGAGCCGCCGGTCCAGGTTCCAGGGCCACACCTGGGACGGGCCCTGGCTGCGGCGGCCGGCCAGCGCCTCGGTGAACTCCTCGCCGGTGGCCCCGCCGGGCACCCGCCAGCCCGCGGGGGCCGCGGCCATCGGCCGGCCGTCGCGCTGGAAGACGCCGGCCCGGATTCCGTAGACCTCGTGGTAGGCGGCCAGTTCGTCGCCGAGGGTGGACAGCCGCGGGCCATCGGTGCCGGTGGCGGCGGCGTCCGCGACGAACTGGGTCAGCGACGCGAAGCGCGCGGTGTCGTCGATGCGGTCGACGACGACGCGCTGCTGTTCGCTGCGGGCCTGGCTGGTGGCCAGCGGGACGCCGAGGGCCAGCAGCACACCGGCCAGCAGCACGATGAGCAGGGGAAGGAGGCGGGAGCGCATGGTGCCGGGACCGACGCGGGCTCAGGCGGCCGGCAGGGCCAGCCGGTAGCCGACGCCCCGCACGGTCTCGACGAGCTCCGGGCGGCGCAGCTTGGCCCGGAGTGAGGCGATGTGCACCTCCAGGGTGCGGCCGGTGCCCTCCCAGCTCGTCCGCCACACGTCGCTGATGATCTGCTCCCGGCGGAACACCACGCCCGGGCGCTGGGCCAGCAGCGCCAGCAGGTCGAACTCCTTGCGGGTGAGGGCGATCCGGTGGCCGTCCACGGACACCTGCCGGGTGGCCAGCTCGACGGTGATCGGCCCCAGGGCCAGCACCCCCTCCGGCTCCTCGGCGTCGCCCGCCTCCTCCGGTCCGGTGCGCCGGCTGACGGCGTGGATGCGGGCGAGCAGTTCGCCCGTGTCATAGGGCTTGACGATGTAGTCGTCCGCCCCGAGGTTGAGGCCATGGATGCGGGAACGCACATCGGCGCGGGCCGTCACCATGATCACGGGTACGGAGCTGATCCGCCGGATCCGGCCGCAGACCTCGAAGCCGTCGACGTCCGGCAGCCCGAGGTCGAGCAGCACGACGCCGAAGGCCCGGTCGTGCAGCAGCGTGATCGCTTCCTCACCGCCGCGGGCCCGGACGACGTCGAAGCCGTGCTTGCCGAGCACGGCGACGAGGGCGGCGGCGACATGCTCGTCGTCCTCGACAAGAAGCAGTCTCATACCCGCCCTCCTTTCCAGCTATCCGAGCATCCACCCCGATGGGACCCCCGCGAGTCAAGGGCCGCCGGTGGAGCTGAACGCTTCCGTTATGCGGCATATACAGCGGGCAACGTCCGGTGACACGCCGCAATCGAGGGCGACCGGATCGTTATGCTCAATTTCCGCTCAGATCTGATGACGGCCTGTTTACCGCTGGCTAGGGTCCACGCAACCGACGAGGACGGAGCTACATCACGATGAGCGATGCACCGCTGACCAAGGACGCCGCCGACGCGGCGCCCACGGCGGATGATCTTGTCGTTCTGGACAGCGTGAACAAGCACTTCGGCGCGCTGCACGTGCTCCAGAACATCAATCTGACCGTCAAGCGCGGCGAGGTTGTCGTTGTCATCGGTCCCTCGGGGTCCGGCAAGTCCACCCTGTGCCGGGCGATCAACCGCCTGGAGACGATCGACGACGGCGTCATCACCATCGACGGCAGTCCGCTGCCCGAGGAGGGGCGGGAGCTGGCCCGGCTGCGCGCCGACGTGGGCATGGTCTTCCAGTCGTTCAATCTCTTCGCGCACAAGACCGTGCTGCAGAACGTCATGCTCGGCCCCATCAAGGTGCGCCGCAAGGACAAGGCCGAGGCCGAGACCAGGGCGCGCGCGCTGCTGGACCGGGTCGGCGTGGGCAGCCAGGCCGACAAGTACCCGGCGCAGCTCTCCGGCGGCCAGCAGCAGCGAGTGGCGATCGCCCGCGCGCTGGCGATGGAGCCCAAGGTGATGCTCTTCGACGAGCCGACCTCCGCTCTGGACCCGGAGATGATCAACGAGGTCCTGGAGGTCATGCAGCAGCTCGCCCGTGAGGGGATGACCATGATCGTCGTCACTCACGAGATGGGCTTCGCGCGCTCGGCGGCGAACCGCGTGGTGTTCATGGCCGACGGCCGGATCGTCGAAGAGGCCGATCCCCACCAGTTCTTCGACAACCCGCGCAGCGACCGGGCCAAGGACTTCCTGTCCAAGATCCTCCAGCACTGAGCGCGGCCGTCGCCCCCGCTCGCCCACACGACTTCCGGAATACAAGCAAACAAGGGGAAGCCCACCATGAGACTCCGCAAGGCAAGCGCGTTCACCGCCGCCGTCATCACCCTCTCCCTCGCCGCGACGGCCTGTGGCGGTGGCGATGACGAGGGTGACGGCGACAACGCCGACGGCATCACCATCGGCATCAAGTTCGACCAGCCGGGCCTCGGGCTGCGGGACGGGAACAACGAGTACTCCGGTTTCGACGTGGACGTGGCCACCTACATCGCGGGCGAGCTCGGCTACGAGCCCGACCAGATCACCTGGCGCGAGGCCCCGAGCCCGGACCGCGAGAACCTGCTGCGCCGCGGCGATGTGGACATGATCGTCGCCACCTACTCGATCAACGAGGAGCGCGAGGAGCAGGTCGACTTCGCCGGCCCGTACTTCCTGGCGCACCAGGACCTGCTGGTCCGCGCCGACTACGAGGTGCCGGACGTCGAGGCCATCAACGACATGACCCTGTGCTCGGTCGTCGGCTCCACCTCCGCGCAGAACGTGCAGGAGGACTTCGCCCCGAACGCCCGGCTCCAGGAGTTCCCCACCTACTCCGAGTGCCTCAACGGCCTGGAGGGCGGCGCGATCGACGCCCTGACCACGGATGACTCGATCCTCGCGGGCTACGCGGCGCAGGAGGAGCACCAGGACAAGTTCAAGCTGGCCGAGCTCGACCTGAGCGACGAGTACTACGGCGTGGGTCTGCCCAAGGACTCCGACCGGCTGGAGGACGTGAACGCCGCGATCGAGCAGATGGTCGAGGACGGCTCCTGGGCGCAGGCCGTCGAGGACAACTTCGGCCCGGCCGGCTACGAGGCGGAGGACGCCCCCGAGATCGGTGCCCGCCCGACCGACTGACGGCTTCGGTGGCGCGCCGCCGCACCGGCGGCGCGCCACGTTCCACACGCGTCCTCACGCGTCCTCTGACCGAGACTGCGAGATACCGTGTTCGACTTTCTAGACCTCGAAGAGTACGACCTGTTCGGGGCGTTCTGGATGACGGTGCAGCTCACCGTCGTCTCGGGGATCGGTTCGCTGATCCTCGGCACCATCCTGGCCGCGATGCGCGTCAGTCCGGTCCCCGTCATGCGGGCGTTCGGCACCTTCTACGTGCACATCGTCCGGAACATCCCACTCACCATCGTGATCGCGGGCTGCTCGCAAGTCCTCGCCATCGAGCTGAGGGTGACGCTGGGCGCCGATATCGCCACCGACTCCCTCAACTTCCGGATGGCGGTCCTCGGACTGGTCGCGTACACCTCGACGTTCGTCTGTGAGGCGATCCGCTCCGGCATCAACACGGTCCCGGTGGGCCAGGCGGAGGCGGCCCGCGCGCTCGGGCTCAGCTTCCGCCAAGTGCTGATCCTGGTGGTCCTGCCGCAGGCGTTCCGCTCCGTGATCGGCCCGCTGACGAACGTCCTCATCGCGCTGACCAAGAACACCACGGTGGCCGCGGCCATCGGCGTCGCCGAGGCGGCCTACCTGATGGCGGAGATGATCGAGACGGAGGCCCAACTGATCCCGATCGCCATCCTCTTCGCCTGCGGCTTCATCATCTTGACCCTGCCGACCGGGCTGCTGCTCGGCCGGCTCGCCAAGCGCCTGGCGGTGAAGCGATGAGCGATCTGTCCGTTCTCTACGACGCCCCCGGACCACGCGCCCGGCGGCGGAACCGGCTCTACACCGCGCTGTTCCTGGTGGTGCTCGGCCTGATCGCCTGGTGGGTGCTGGCGACCCTGGAAACGAACGACGAGCTGGTCTGGGCCAACTGGGAGCCGCTCTTCACCGAGTCCCAGGTGTGGACGACGTTCCTGCTGCCCGGCCTCCAGGACACCATGATCGCCGCGTCGCTCTCCATGGCGATCGCGCTGCCGCTGGGCGCGCTGCTCGGCATCGGGCGGCTCTCGGACCACCGCTGGGTCCGGGTCCCCTGCGCCACGGTCGTGGAGTTCTTCCGGGCCATTCCGGTGCTGCTGCTGATGCTGTTCGCCAACGAGGCGTACTTCCAGTGGTCCAACGTCGACAGCGAGACCCGCCCGCTCTACGCCGTGGTGACCGGCCTGGTGCTGTACAACGCGTCGGTGCTGGCCGAGGTGGTGCGCGCCGGGGTGCTCTCGTTGCCCCGGGGGCAGTCGGACGCGGCCCAGGCGATCGGCATGCGCAAGGGTCAGATCATGACCAACGTGCTGCTGCCCCAGGCCGTGACCGCGATGCTGCCGGCGATCGTCAGCCAGCTCGTGGTGATCGTCAAGGACACCGCGCTCGGCGGCCAGGTCCTCGGCTTCACCGAACTGCGGTCCGCTATCAACGACCTCGACAACAACTACTCGAGCCTGCTCGCCGCCTTCACGGTCGTCACCATCATCTACATCGTGGTGAACTTCCTGCTCACGAGTTTCGCGAGCTGGCTGGAGATGCGCCTGCGCCGGGGCAAGCGCAGCACGGGCACGGTGCTGTCGACCGACATGACCGACGAGATGGCCATGGCCGGGGATGTGCCCGGACAACGCCCCGGCGGCGTGGACGACGCGGCGGTGAAACGGGACGGGTAGCCGAACCGGCCGTACAAGAGGCCGACTTGACGCCCGATCATCCGCTGCCGTTTGCTACGTCCTGTGCTGCCCGTGATCATTGCCGGCGCGGGCCCCGTGGGGCTCGCGCTGGCTCTCGCCCTGGCCGGGCACGGCGTCCCGACCGTCGTTCTCGACGGCGCCGAGGGGCCGCCACCCACGCGCCTCGCCCGCACGTGTGTCGTTCCGCACGACCTCGCGCACTGGGCCCGGGCGGCGGGCGGCGACGCGGCGGCCCCGGCCTGGGCCGCCTGGCGCGTCACCCACCGGGGCCGGACGGTGCTGCGGCACGAGCACACGCCGGACACGGCGCCGCGGCATCTCCCGCAGCACGCGCTGGAGCACGCGTTGCGGGAGGCCGCCACCCGGGAGGGGCTGATCCGGATCGCCCGGCGGCACCGGCTCACCGATCTGGAACAGCGCGGCCCCGAGGTCATCGCGCACTCGATGGCGAACGGCCCGGAGGGGCGGCCGGGCGTGGTGCGGCAGTGGCGCGGCAGCCATCTCGTCGGCTGCGACGGCCCCCGGTCCACGGTGCGCAAGCTGCTCGCCATCCCCTTCCCCGGCCGCACCGGGGTGGAACGGCTCGCCGTGGCCACGCTCCGCGCCGAACTGCCCTGGCCGGACGAGGCCGGGCTGCACCGCGGGCTGCCGGCCGGCGAGGTCACCGCCCGGCCGCTGGCCGACGGGCTGTGGCGGCTGGACTGGCCGCTGCCCCCGGACGGCGGCCTGGTCACCCCCGACTCCCTGCTGGCGCGGGTGCACGCGACGCTGGCCGCCTGGCACGACGGCGAGGTGCCTGCCTACGAGCTGCTGGACACCGGGGTGCATGTCTGCCATCAGCGGCTGGCCCGGGGCTGGCGATCCGGCCGGGTCTTCCTGGCCGGGGACGCGGCGCACCTGCTCGGCGCGCTCGGCACCCAGCAGGTCGCCGAGGGGCTGCGCGACGTGGACAACCTCGCCTGGAAGCTGGCCATCGCCTGCCACGACCGGGACGCCGAGACGCTGCTGGACAGCTACGAGGCGGAGCGGCGCGCCGCCGTCGGCACCCGGCTGCGCGCCGTCGACCAGGCACTGCCGCTGGTGCGCGGCCGGGGCGGGCTGGGCGCGCGGCTCACCGGCCGGGGCCGGGGGCGGCTGGCGCTGCTGACGGACAGCCATCTGGGCCTGGGCACGCTGGGCGCCCCCGCCCGGTACGCGGCGTCTCCCCTCGCGCCGACGCTCCGGACGGCCAGGAGCACGGCCACCCCGGTGGGCGCGCCGGTCGTGGATGTGCCGGTGATCACCCTGGCGGGAGAGCGGGAGCGGCTGCGGGACCGGCTGGGCGGCCCGCTGCTGCTGGTGCTGACGGCCCCGGGCGCCCGGGTATGGGACGCCAAGCACTGGCTGTCGGCCGGGCTCATGCCCGAACTGGCCGCCGCCGCCGACACGTTGCCGCTGTCCGCGGAACTGCTGGTCACCGAGGAATACCCCGGCGCCGGACCGCACACCCTGCTGCTGGTCCGCCCCGACGGCCACCTGGCCGCCGCCCTGCCCGGCGCCGACCTGGCGGCCCTGCGGGCCTGCGCGGCGGCACTGCGCGGCAAGATCCCCGCCGGGGCCGACCCCGGCAGTGACCGTTAGGGCGTCTCGTCGAAGAACGCCCCGGCCGGGTCGTCTCCGCCGGGGAACGCGTCCTCGGCCTCCCGAGCCTCCGCGGCCTCGGCGTCCAGAGCCGCCCGGATCACCCGCAGCGCCAGCTCCTCCGCGTACCCCCGGCGGGCCAGCATGGCGGCCAGCCGCCGCATCCGCTTCTCCCGGGGGAGGCCCCTGGTGGAGCGCAGCTTCCGCACCACCAGGGCCCGGGCGGTCTCCGCCTCCCGCTCCGGGTCGAGCTGCGCGACGGCCTGGTCGACGACGGCCGGTGCCACACCCTTGGTGCGCAACTCGCGGGCCAGCGCGCGGCCGGCCAGGCCCCGGCCGTGGTGCCGGGACTCCACCCAGGCGTAGGCGAACGCCGCGTCGTCGATGAGCCCGACCTCCTCGAAGCGGCTCAGCACCGTGGCGATCGCGGACTCCGGGATGTCCCGCCCGCGCAGAGCCGTCTCCAGCTCGCCGCGGGTGCGCGGGGTCCCGGTGAGCAGGCGCAGGCAGACCGCCCGCGCCCGCTCGGCCGGATCCCGGGGAATGCGCGGTGGCCTTTCACCGGCCCTCGACGAGGAAAGACCACCGCTGCTCTCGGGCGCCGCGGGCTCGGGCCACTCGCTGCGTCGCGTCACCGTCAGCTCTTGGCGGCCGCCGCGGGCTTGGCGGCCCGGGACGCCTTGGCGGGAGCGGCGACGGCGACGGCCGGAGCCCCGGCGGCCGCGTCCTTGCCCGGCTCACCCGCGGGGGCGTCTCCCCCCTGCGGGGGAACGTCCGCCTTGGGCCCGATGCCCAGCTTCTCCTTGATCTTCTTCTCGATCTCGTTGGCCAGGTCCGGGTTGTCCCGGAGGAAGTTCCGCGCGTTCTCCTTGCCCTGGCCGAGCTGGTCGCCCTCGTAGGTGTACCAGGCACCGGACTTGCGGATGAACCCGTTCTCCACGCCCATGTCGATCAGCCCGCCCTCACGGCTGATGCCGATGCCGTAGAGGATGTCGAACTCGGCCTGCTTGAAGGGCGGCGCCACCTTGTTCTTGACGACCTTGACGCGGGTGCGGTTGCCCACGGCGTCGGTGCCGTCCTTGAGGGTCTCGATGCGGCGGATGTCCAGCCGCACCGAGGCGTAGAACTTCAGCGCCCGGCCGCCCGTCGTCGTCTCCGGCGAGCCGAACATCACGCCGACCTTCTCACGAAGCTGGTTGATGAAGATGGCCGTGGTCTTGGACTGGTTGAGCGCGCCGGTGATCTTCCGCAGGGCCTGGCTCATCAGCCGCGCCTGGAGGCCGACATGGGAGTCGCCCATCTCGCCCTCGATCTCCGCGCGCGGCACCAGGGCGGCCACGGAGTCGATGACGATCAGGTCCAGGGCGCCGGAGCGGATCAGCATGTCCGTGATCTCCAGCGCCTGCTCGCCGTTGTCCGGCTGGGAGAGGATGAGCTGGTCCACGTCCACGCCGAGCTTCTTGGCGTACTCGGGGTCGAGCGCGTGCTCGGCGTCCACGAACGCGACCGTGCCGCCCGCCCGCTGGGCGTTCGCCACGGCGTGCAGCGTCAGCGTGGTCTTGCCCGAGGACTCCGGGCCGAAGACCTCCACCACGCGTCCGCGCGGCAACCCGCCCACGCCGAGCGCCACATCGAGAGCCGTGGAGCCGGTGGGGATGACCTCGACCGGCTCGTTCGGCCGCTCCCCCAGGCGCATCACGGCGCCCTTCCCGAACTGCCGCTCAATCTGCGCGAGAGCGGCGTCGAGCGCCTTCTCGCGATCCGTACCTGCCATCGGTGCCACCCGGTCCGTCTGATTCGATCGCTTCACACCACGGACGCTAACGCCCGCCACTGACAATCGCTGATTGCCCTCCCATGAGAATGGCTGTTCGATTTTTGTGTCAAGCCATTCCCCGCATTCGGGGCGATCGGAAAACCGCAGGTCAGCGACGTCAGCGCAGGTGCGGGGGCACGTCGGTGGCGGCACAGACCGCCCGCCAGACGTCCTTGGCGTCCCAGCCCTCCTCCAGCGCCTGGTGCACCGTGCGACCGCCCAGCTCGGACATCACATGGTCCCGGGCGAACGAATCCGCGTAGGTGGCACCGAAGTGCTCGGTCATCCGCTCCCAGAAGTCCGTCAGCCGCATGGGCCCCAGTATCCCGTGCCGCGCGGCGTCCCCGGTCAGCCCCCGACCGCCCGCACCCCCGCGGTGACCGCCACCGCGACGGCCACGACCAGCAGGAAGGGCGCGCGCAGCAGCAGGGCGACGCCCGCCGCGGCCAGCCCCGCCGCCCGGGCGTCCAGGACGGGCGCGCCGCCGTCGTCCACGGTCTGGAGGGCGGTGAGGGCGGCCAGCAGGGCGACCGGCAGCAGCGCGGCGAGGCGGCGGACGGCGGGCCGTTCCAGCGCAGCGGCGGGCACGGCCAGGCCGAGGAGCTTCACCAGGTAACAGCCCACGGCGGTGAGCGCGATCGCGGTCCAGGCCGTCATCGGACGACCGCCTCCCCGGCCGACCGGCCGCGGCGCCCCAGCAGCACCAGCGGCGCGGCCAGCGCCGCGGCGAGCACCGGGACCCCGGCGGGCAGCAGCGGCAGGGTGCCGACCGCGATGAGCAGGGCCAGCGCGGCGGTGGCCCTCTCCGCCGTGCCGCGCAGCATGGGCGCGAGCAGGGCGAGGAAGACGGCCGGGCCCGCGGCGTCCAGCCCCCAGGCGTCCGGGTCGCCGAGCGAGCCGGCGCCCAGCGCGCCGAGCAGGGTGGTCAGGTTCCAGCAGAGGTAGAGACTCAGACCGGTGACCGCGAAGCCCAGGCGCGCCCGCCGCCGGTCGGGCTGGGCCAGCGCCACCACCGAGGTCTCGTCGATGACCCAGTGGGCGGCCAGCGGGCGTATCCGCCGGGGCAGCGCCAGCAGCGTGGACAGCCGCAGGCCGTAGAAGCAGTTGCGCACGCCGAGGAAGAACGCGCCGGCCGCGGCGGTGAACGGGCCGCCGCCCGCGGCCAGGGCGCTGACGAGGGCGAACTGCGAGGCGCCGGTGAAGACGAACAGGCTGAGCACACAGGTCTGCGGAACGCTCAGCCCGCCCGACACGGCGGTCACGCCGAAGGCGAACCCGGAGAGCCCGACGGCGACTCCGACGCCGAGCGCGTCCCGCACCGTGTCCCGGCTCGTCCGGTCCACCGGCAACGTACTTTCTGTCGCATTGTTGGTCACACGCGGACGCTATGCGGGTGGATCGGATCGCGTCTTGTACGTTCTTGCACGGTGGGCGGCCCGTTCCCGCTGGTAGGCGCCGGGTGTCACCCCCACGGTCCGGGTGAAGTGCCGGTGCAGATGCGGCTGATCGGTGAAGCCGACCGCCACGGCGGCCTCGGCCGGCCGGACTCCGGCGTCGAGCAGGCCACGGGCGCGGTGGACCCGCGCGTCGGTCAGCCAGGCGTGCGGGGGCAGCCCGTACCGGTCGCGGAACGCGCGCAGCAGGGCGAACGGACTCACCCCCAGGCCGGCGGCGAGCCGTTCCAGCGTGGGCGGGTCGGCCATGCGGTCCTCCAGCACCTCACGGGCGCGCTCCGCCACATGCGCGCCGGCACTGCGTATCTCGCGCTCCGGAAGCGCTCCACCCGCCCGGCGCAGCAGCCGCGCCACGACCACCCGCAGCAGGCTGTCGGCGGCCAGCGCGTTGCCCTCGTCCGCCGCCCGCAGCACCCGCGCGACCAGCCGCACCGCCGCGGGGTCGTGCACGACGGGCGAGGAGAACCCGGCCGCGCCGCGCAGCCCCAGCGTCTCGGCGGCGATGGCGTCCACCAGTCCCGGCGCCGGATAGAGGGCGCCGTACGTCCACCCCTCCGGAACGCCGGCCTGCCCCGTGTGCGGGGTGTCCGGATTGATCAGCGCGAGACCGCCCGCCCCGGCCCGCTCGACGGTGCCTTGGTGGTGGAACGCCTCCACACCCTCCGTGATCCCGGCGATCACGAACGTCTCGTGCGTGTGCCGGATGAACGCGCGCCGCACGTACCGGGCGCGCAACAGGTCCACGTCCGGCAGCGCGGGATGGCGCCAGTGCCGCGCCTGCTCCTTGGGTGCCATCCCGCCATTGTGCGCGCCGCGGCGGGGGGAGGCGGGGCGTCACTGTCAGTGCGCGGGTGCACGATGGGGGCATGGACAAGCCCTCCACCCTCGACCTGTTCTCCGCGGCCACCCGCGCGTGGTTCTCGCGGGCCTTCTCCGCGCCCACGACCGCGCAGGAGGGCGCGTGGCGGGCGATCGCCGAGGAGTCGGACGCGCTGGTCGTGGCCCCGACCGGCTCGGGCAAGACGCTGGCCGCGTTCCTCGCCTCGCTGGACCGGCTCGCGGCCACCCCGCCGCCGGCCGAGGCGCACAAGCGGTGCCGGGTGCTGTACGTCTCCCCGCTGAAGGCGCTGGCCGTCGACATCGAGCGGAATCTCCGCAGTCCGCTCACCGGCATCCGGCAGGAGTCGGTGCGGCTGGGACTGCCCGAGCCGGACATCAGGGTCGGCATCCGCACCGGCGACACCCCGCCCGCCGAGCGGCGCTCGCTGGCCAGGCGCCCGCCGGACATCCTCATCACCACCCCCGAGTCGCTGTTCCTCATGCTGACCTCGGCGTCTCGGGACGCGCTGACCGGCGTGGAGACGGTGATCCTCGACGAGGTGCACGCCGTGGCCGGCACCAAGCGCGGCGCGCACCTGGCGCTGTCGCTGGAGCGGCTGGACGCGCTGCTGCCGCGGCCCGCCCGGCGCATCGGCCTCTCGGCGACGGTGCGGCCGGTGGACGAGGTGGCCCGGTTCCTGTCGCCGCAGCGCAAGGCGAAGATCGTCCAGCCGCCGGCCGACAAGGAGTTCCGCCTCTCCGTGGTGGTGCCGGTGGAGGACATGGGCGAGCTCGGCGGCTCCCCCGTGCCGGACGCCGGGGGCCCGGGGGCGGCGGGCGATGTGCCGTCCATCTGGCCCTCGGTGGAGGAGCGCATCGTCGATCTGGTCCAGGCCCACCGCTCCACCATCGTCTTCGTGAACTCGCGCCGGCTGGCCGAGCGCCTGTGCAACCGGCTCAACGAGATCGCCCACGAGCGCGCCACCGGCGAGCCCCTGCCCGAGGAGCACGGGCCCGCCGCGCTGATGGGCGGCTCGGGCGCGGCCCGCGGCGCCGCGCCCGTGCTGGCCCGGGCGCACCACGGCTCGGTGTCCAAGGAGCAGCGGTCCGCCATCGAGGAGGATCTGAAGGCCGGCCGACTGCCCGCCGTGGTCGCCACCTCCAGCCTGGAGCTCGGCATCGACATGGGCGCGGTCGACCTCGTCGTCCAGGTCGAGTCGCCGCCCTCGGTCGCCTCCGGGCTGCAGCGGGTGGGCCGCGCCGGGCACCAGGTGGGCGCCGTCTCGGCGGGCGTGGTGTTCCCCAAGTACCGGGGAGATCTGGTGCAGTCCGCGGTGGTCACCGAGCGCATGCGCGCCGGGGCGATCGAGAGCCTGCGCGTGCCGGCCAATCCGCTGGACGTCCTGGCCCAGCAGTTGGTGGCCATGACGGCGATGGACACCTGGGACGTCGACGAGTTGCTGGCGCTGGTCCGCCGGGCCGCGCCGTTCGCCGCGCTGCCCGAGTCGGCGTATCACGCGGTGCTCGACATGCTCGCCGGGCGCTATCCGTCCGACGCGTTCGCCGAGTTGCGGCCCCGGCTGGTCTGGGACCGGGTGGCGCACACGGTGACGGGCCGCCCCGGCGCGCAGCGGCTGGCCGTCACCTCGGGCGGCACGATCCCCGACCGGGGCCTGTTCGGGGTCTTCCTGGCCGGGGCGGACCCGCGCAAGGGCGGCGGCCGGGTCGGCGAGCTGGACGAGGAGATGGTCTACGAGTCGCGGGTGGGCGACGTCTTCACGCTGGGCACCACCTCCTGGCGGATCGAGGACATCACCCGCGACCGGGTGCTCGTCACGCCCGCCCCCGGCATCCCCGGCCGGCTGCCGTTCTGGAAGGGCGACCAGCTCGGCCGCCCGCTGGAGCTCGGCCGCGCGCTGGGCGCGTTCCTGCGCGAGATCGGCGGGCTGGCGCCGGAGGCCGCCCGGGAGCGGCTGGCCGCGGCCGGCCTGGACGCCTGGGCCGTGGACAACGTCCTGGCCTATCTCGACGAGCAGCGCCAGGCGTGCGGCCACATCCCGGACGACCGGACGATCGTGGTGGAGCGGTTCCGGGACGAGCTCGGCGACTGGCGCGTGGTGGTGCACTCCCCCTTCGGGGCACAGGTGCACGCACCCTGGGCGCTGGCCCTGGGCGCCCGGCTGAGCGAGCGCTTCGGCCTGGACGCCCAGGTGCTGCACGCGGACGACGGGATCGTGCTGCGGCTGCCGGACGCCGATCTGCTGGCCGCGGAGACCGGGTTCGACGACACCGGCACCGGGCTCGACGCGACCGCGCCGGGCCTCCCACCGGCCTGGCTGGAGGGCACCCCCGCCCAGTCCCCGGTCGGCGCGAGCGACGTGCTGTTCGACAAGAGCGAGGTCGACCAGATCGTCACCGACCAGGTGGGCGGCTCGGCCCTGTTCGCGGCCCGCTTCCGGGAGTGCGCCGCCCGCGCGCTGCTGCTGCCCCGGCGCAGCCCGGGCAAGCGCACCCCGCTGTGGCAGCAGCGCCAGCGCGCACACCAACTGCTTTCGGTGGCCGCCGAGTTCGGCTCGTTCCCCATCGTGCTGGAGGCTGTCCGGGAGTGTCTCCAGGACGTCTTCGACGTGCCGGGGCTGACCGAGCTGATGGCGGACATCGAGGCCCGGCGCGTGCGGCTGGTCGAGGTGACGACCCAGGAGCCCTCGCCGTTCGCCCGCTCGCTCCTCTTCGGCTATGTCGCCCAGTACTTGTACGAGGGCGACTCCCCCCTCGCCGAACGACGCGCCGCCGCCCTGTCGTTGGACTCCCGGCTGCTCGCCGAGCTGCTGGGCCGGGCCGAGTTGCGGGAGCTGCTGGACGCCGGCGTGCTCGCGGAGCTGGAGCGCGAGCTCCAGTGGCTCACCGACGAGCGCCGGGTCAAGGACGCCGAGGGCGTCGCCGATCTGCTGCGCGTGCTTGGCCCGGTCACCGACGCCGAGCTGACCGCGCGCGGCGCCCGGCCGGAGTGGGCGGCCGAGCTGGCCGCCGCCCGGCGCGCGCTGCGCATCCGCATCGCGGGCGAGGAGCACTGGGCCGCGATCGAGGACGCCGGGCGGCTGCGGGACGCCCTGGGCGCCGCGCTGCCGGTGGGCGTGCCCGAGGCGTTCACCGAGCCCCTTCCCGACCCGCTGGGCGACCTGCTCGCGCGCTACGCCCGCACCCACGGCCCGTTCACCTCGGCCCAGGCCGCCGCCCGCTTCGGCCTCGGCACGGCCGTCGCCGACGGCGTGCTGCACCGGCTGGCCGCCGACGGGCGACTGGTGCAGGGCGAGTTCAGGCCGGGCGGCGTGGGCCACGAGTGGTGCGACCCGGCCGTGCTGCGCCGGCTGCGGCGCCGCTCCCTGGCCGCGCTTCGGCAGGAGGTCGAGCCGGTGCCGCCCGCGACCCTGGCCGCGTTCCTGCCCCAGTGGCAGCACGTGGGCGACCCGGGGCGCGGCGGGCTGCGCGGCATCGACGGCCTGGTCCGCGCCGTCGAGCAGCTCCAGGGCGCCCCCGTCCCGGCCTCCGCGCTGGAGCGTCTGGTGCTGCCCTCACGGGTCGCCGGATACGCCCCGCCGCTGCTGGACGAGCTGACGGCCTCCGGGGAGGTGGTCTGGGCCGGCGCCGGGGCGCTCCCGGGCACCGACGGCTGGCTCTCGCTCTACCCGGCCGACGCCGCGCCGCTGCTCCTGCCGCCGCCGCATCCGCTGGAGCTGTCGCCGCTGCACCGGGCCGTGCTGGACGCGCTGTCCGGCGGGTACGGGCTGTTCTTCCGGCAGATCGCCGAGCAGGTCCGGGCCACCGGCCTGGAGACGACGGACGCCGCCCTGGCCGAGGCGGTCTGGGAGCTGGCCTGGTCCGGCCGCCTGACCAACGACACCCTGGGCCCGCTGCGCGCGCTGCTGAGCTCCGGGCGGACGGCCGGCTCGGTGGCGCACCGGGGCCGGCGCGCGACGCCGCGCGGGCGGTATGGCTCGGCCCTGGCCGCGGGCCGCCCGGCCGCGCCGCGGAGCGGCCCGCCGACCGTGGCCGGCCGCTGGTCGCTGCTGCCGGCCCGGGATGAGGACCCCACGCTGCGCGCGCACGCGCTGGCGCGTACCCTGCTCGACCGGCACGGCGTGGTCACGCGCGGCGCCGTCGCCGCGGAGGGCGTCGAGGGCGGCTTCGCCGCGGCCTACCGGGTGCTGGCCGCGTTCGAGGAGAGCGGCCAGGCGCGCCGCGGCTATGTCGTCGAGGGGCTGGGCGCCGCCCAGTTCGCGATGGACGGCGCGGTGGACCGGCTGCGGGCGCTGAACACGGCCGGCGAGCGCGGCGCTCCCGGCCCGGGCTCCGGGGGCCTGGTGCTGGCCGCCGCCGACCCGGCGAACGCCTACGGCGCGGCCCTGCCCTGGCCGGAGCCGCCCACGGCCGGGCGGCCGGGGACGACGGCGCACAAGCCGGGGCGGAAGGCGGGGGCGCTGGTGGTGCTGGTGGACGGCGAGCTCACGCTCTATCTGGAGCGCGGCGGACGGACACTGCTGGGCTGGCCCGCCCGGGAGGCGCCGGAGGGGGACGACTGTGCCCTGCGGATCGGTGTCGAGGCCCTGGCCCGGGCTGCGAGGGATGGCGCGCTGGGGACACTCACGGTGGAGCGGGTGAACGGAGTACCCGCGCTCAGCGACCCGTTCTGGACGGGCCTGCTGGAGGCCGCCAGCTTCCACGCGTCGCCGCGCGGACTGCGCCTGCGGCCCTGAGACGGGGCATGGCCCCGAAGACCGGGATCAGGCCGCGACGACGTCGACGGCCTCGGTCGGGGCCTTGATGGTGACGTGCTCGTCGGGCCGGTGGGTGACGGACGTCACGCGCACCGGGTTGAGCATGGGACGCTCCCCCAGGCTCCGCCCGGGAGGGACCCCCAGGGACGGCACCGTATCGCTCGCGGCGGACTGGGCCAGCTCGGCAAGGGCCAGCTCGTCGCTGACCTCCCGCAGCAGCTCCGACATCCGCAGGTCCAGCGCGTCGCAGATGGCGGAGAGCAGCTCGGAGGAAGCTTCCTTCTGCCCACGCTCCACCTCGGAGAGGTACCCGAGGGAGACGCGGGCGGAGGAGGACACTTCGCGCAGGGTGCGGCCCTGACGTTGGCGCTGCCGACGCAGCACGTCACCCAAAAGGCGACGGAGCAGGATCATCGGTGGCTCCCTCCTCGGACCGTTGGCCTCGCTTGCTTCATGCCCCACCGTACCGCCTCGGACTCCAACCGGGCGGGGAGCGATGTCTTGTTCACTCAGGGCTGCAAACATCCATCATCTCCGTTCTGTTCCGTATCCTGCCCCGCCGCGGCGCCCCACTGCGCCGCGCCCTCCCGGGGGAGGATCAGCTCGTTCCGCAGCAGGGCCAGCGCAGCGCGCACGCTCCCGGACCGGATCGCGAATCGGTCCCCTCGCAGATTCAGCCGCTGAGCCACGACTCCCCCGGTTCCGGGCGCCGAAACCGCGACGTGGACAGTGCCCACCGGCTGCCCGTCCTGCGGCTCGGGTCCCGCGACCCCCGTGGTGGCCACTCCCCAGTCGGCGCCCAGCAGATCCCGCACCCCCGTGGCAAGCTGCCGGGCGACCTCCGCGTCCACCGCTCCGCGCTCGGCCAGCACCGCGCCGTCCACGCCCAGCAGGTCCCGTTTGACGCCGGTGGCGTACGCCGTGACCGATCCCCGGAACGCGCGCGAGGCGCCGGGAACGTCCGTGAGCGCGGCGGCGACCATGCCTCCGGTCAGTGATTCGGCGACCGCCACCGTCTGCCCGCGGCCGACCAGCAGCCTCAGCACCTGTGTGGCCAGCGGCGGCTCGGCCGGCTCCCCGTTAGCGGCCACCGGCCGCCCCGCCCGCCGCCCGCTCGCGGGCCAGCCCCGCCCGGCGCAGCACGATCGCCTGCCGGATGTAGTCCAGTCCGGTCACCACGGTGAGCACGACGGCCACCGCCATCACCCACCAGCGCAGCGTCGCCAGCGGCCCGGTGAGCGACAGGATGTACATGCCCACGGCGATGCCCTGGGTGAGCGTCTTGGCCTTGCCGCCCCGGCTGGCCGGGATGACGCCGTGCCGGATCACCCAGAAGCGCAGCAGCGTGATGCCCAGCTCGCGGGCCAGGATGACCACGGTCACCCACCACGGCAGGTCCGACAGGACGGACAGACAGATCAGCGCCGCGCCCATGATCGCCTTGTCGGCGATGGGGTCGGCGATCTTGCCGAAGTCCGTGACCAGGTTCCGCCGGCGGGCGAGCTCCCCGTCGAAGAGGTCGGTGATCATGGCGATGGTGAACGCGGCCCAGGCCAGCGACCGCCAGGCCGGGTCGTGGCCGTCCTCGGCGAGCATGAGCAGCACGAACACCGGCACCAGCAGCAGGCGCACCATCGTGAGGATGTTGGCGATGTTCCACAGGCCCGGGGCGGTGTCCCGGGTCCGGGTCGGCGGTCCCTTTCCGGCGGCGGCGGCCGGCGATTCCGTCATCTCCCGGCCCCTGCGGGGCTGCCCCCGGCAGCCGGCCGCAGCACGGCCATCAGGTCCACGCCCCGCGCGGCGACGATCTCCACGTCGGCGAACTCCCCGACGCGCGGCGGCTCCTGGCCGTCCCCGGCCAGCGGCCCGGTGATCAGAACGTGGCCATCGGTCTCGGGGGCCTGGTGCGCGCCGCGGCCGACGGCGATCACCTCGGCCTCCTCCTCGTCGTCGCCGTCCCCGGGCAGCGACTCGATCAGCACCCGGGCACGCTCGCCGACCCGCTCCTCGGCGCGCTGTCCGATCAGCTCCTCGGCCAGCCGCGACACCCTCTCCAGCCGCTCGGCGATCACCTCGGGATCGTGCTTGCCGTCGTAGGACGCCGCCTCGGTGCCCTCCTCGTCCGAGTAGCCGAAGACCCCGATGGCGTCCAGCCGGGCCTCGGTGAGGAAACGCTCCAGCTCCGCGACGTCCGCCTCGGTCTCGCCGGGGAAGCCGACGATGAAGTTCGACCGGACTCCGGCCAGCGGCGCCTTGGCCCGGATGGTGGCCAGCAGGTCCAGGAAGCGGTCGGTGTCGCCGAAGCGCCGCATCGAGCGCAGCACCGAGGGCGCGGAGTGCTGGAAGGACAGGTCGAAGTAGGGCGCGACCTTCTCCGTGCCGGTGAGCACGTCGATCAGGCCGGGCCGCATCTCGGCGGGCTGGAGATAGCTCACCCGGATCCGCTCCAGCCCGTCCACGGCGGCCAGTTCGGGCAGGAGGGTCTCCAGCAGCCGGATGTCGCCCAGGTCCTTGCCGTAGGAGGTGTTGTTCTCGGAGACGAGCATGATCTCCTTGACGCCCTCCCCCGCCAGCCAGCGCGCCTCGCCCAGCACATCGGAGGGGCGCCGGGAGATGAACGAGCCGCGGAAGGACGGGATGGCACAGAAGCTGCACCGCCGGTCGCAGCCGGAGGCCAGCTTGACGGAGGCGACGGGCCCGGTGCCCAGCCGCCGCCGCAGCGGGGCGCGCGGCCCCGAGGCGGGCGCGACGCCCGCGGGCAGGTCCGCGATGGCGCCGTGCCCGGGCAGCGCCACCTCGGCGCCCTGCCGGTCGGCCGGGCTGATGGGCAGCAGCTTGCGCCGGTCGCGTGGTATGTGGGGAGCGTGCACCCCGCCGGACAGGATGGTGCGCAGCCGCGCCGAGATGTCGGCGTAGTCGTCGAAGCCGAGCACCGCGTCCGCCTCGGGCAGCGCGTCGGCGAGCTCCTTGCCGTACCGCTCCGCCATACAGCCGACGGCGACCACGGCCCGGGTCCGCCCGCCGCCGTCCGCGGCGGCGGTCTTCAGCTCGCCGGCCTCCAGCAGCGCGTCGACCGAGTCCTTCTTGGCCGCGTCCACGAAGCCGCAGGTGTTGACCACCGCGACCTCGGCGTCGGCCGCGTCGTCGACCAGGTCCCAGCCGTCCGCGGCCAGCCGCCCCGCGAGCTCTTCTGAATCCACCTCATTACGGGCGCAACCAAGGGTGACCAGGGCAACGGTGCGGCGTTCGGACATGCCCTCAGCCTACTTCGTTCCGCGCACCCCGCCTGCCCGGGCCGGACGAGGTCAGCCCTCGCTGGGGTCCCCGGGGGTGTAGCTGAGGCGCTCGACCTGGCCCATCTCGAAAACGTCCTCGATCTCCCGGCCGTTGACGTGGAGCTGCACGGCTCCGGCGTTGCCCAGCACGAGGTCGATCTGCTCGTCGTCGGTGAAGGTCTCGGAGTCGCCCTCCTCCAGCACGCCCTCGAAGAGCTCCCGGCCGTTGCTGTCCTTGGCCGAGATCCAGCTCGACCCGCCCTCGGCGGTCGCCCTGACGGTGACCTTGTCGGCCGGAACGGCGGCCACCGCGCTCTCGGACGGCTCGACTGTCTCGGGCTCGGTCGGGTCCGGGGTCCGCTCGGGATCCTCGGTCTCCTCGCCCTGGGTGGGGGCGTCGGTGGCGCCGTCGGCGTTCGCGCCCGGCTCCTCCTCGCCGCTGCTGAAGAAGGTGAAACCGACGAACGCGACCACCACGACGATGGCGGCGACCATGGCGGCGGTCCAGTTCGGCCGGCGCGGCTCGGGCCGGATGCGCTCGGCCTCGAACAAAGGTCCGGAGGAGAGGGGCTGCGGTTCGGTGCCCTGCTGGGCGTTGAACAGTTCGATGAGCTCCGCGGCGTCCGCGCCCACCGCACGGGCAAGCGTACGAATATGCCCACGGGCGTACACGTCTCCACCACAGCGGGAGAAGTCGTCCTGCTCGATGGCATGGACGATCGGGATGCGCACACGCGTGGACGAACTGACATCGTCCACGGTCAGCTTTGCGTCGATGCGCGCCTGCTGGAGGATTCGACCGACGGAAGGCCGGTCCTTGGCGGAAGAGTTGCCGTTGGACACGGGGGCGCCTTTCGAGCGTGAAGCCACGTGCTGTGCTTATAAGTCTAGGGGGGCTGTGAAAGGAACGGGCAACCGGGCCGACAGCATTTGTCCGCCAACAGGATGGCCCGCCCCGGCCCACCGCGGGGCGACCTAGGGCCTGTATCGAGTTCCCGGTCGGATCAGCCCGCGGCGTCAGACGCGGTGCCCCCCCAGGCCCTTGGGGGCCTGGGAGGTACCCCCAGCAAGGCACCGGATCGCAGCTCATACCCGGCCGTATTCGCGCGATTCGGCTGGGGGCACCTCCCAGACGGAGTCTGGGGGAGCGGCGAGGTGCCGTGACTGGCGTCGCGGGCCCGGGCGGGAACTCGATACAGGCCCTAGGAGGGAGTCTCCCCTCGGATCACCGCCAGCACTCCATCCAATTCATCGGGCTTGACCAGCACGTCCCGCGCCTTGGATCCCTCGCTCGGCCCGACCACGCCACGCGACTCCATCAGGTCCATCAGCCGCCCCGCCTTGGCGAAGCCCACCCGCAGCTTGCGCTGGAGCATGGACGTGGACCCGAACTGGGTGGAGACGACGAGTTCGGCCGCCTGGCACAGCAGATCGAGGTCGTCCCCGATCTCCTCGTCGATCTCCTTCTTCCTGCTGGTGGATACGGTGACGTCGTCGCGGAACACCGGCGCCATCTGCGCCTTGCAGTGCTCGACGACGGCCGCCACCTCCTCCTCGGTGACGAACCCGCCCTGCATCCGCGTCGGCTTGCTGGCGCCCATGGGCAGGAACAGCCCGTCGCCCTTGCCGATCAGCTTCTCGGCCCCCGCCTGATCGAGAATGACGCGGCTGTCGGCCAGCGAGGAGGTCGCGAACGCCAGTCGCGACGGCACGTTCGCCTTGATCAGGCCGGTGACCACGTCCACGCTGGGCCGCTGGGTGGCCAGCACCAGGTGAATGCCCGCGGCGCGCGCGAGCTGCGTGATCCGCACGATCGCGTCCTCGACGTCCCGCGGCGCGACCATCATCAGGTCCGCCAGCTCGTCCACGATCACCAGCAGATACGGATAGGGCGCCAACTCCCGCTCGCTGCCCGGCGGCGCGCTGACCTTCCCGGCCCGCACCGCGGCGTTGAAGTCGTCGATGTGCCGGTAGCCGTAGGCCGCCAGGTCGTCGTAGCGCAGATCCATCTCGCGCACCACCCACTGGAGGGCCTCGGCCGCCCGCTTGGGGTTGGTGATGATCGGGGTGACCAGGTGCGGGATGCCCTCGTACGCCGTCAGTTCGACCCGCTTGGGGTCGACGAGCACGAGGCGGACGTCCTCCGGCGTGGACCGCATCATGATCGAGGTGATCAGGCAGTTGATGTTGGAGGACTTGCCGGAACCGGTGGCCCCGGCGACCAGCATGTGCGGCGCCTTCGCCAGATTCGCCATCACATAGCCGCCCTCGACGTCCTTGCCGAGCCCGACCAGCAGCGGATGGTCGTCGCCGACCGCCTCGGCGGTGCGCAGCACATCCCCCAGGTTGACCATCTCCCGGTCGCTGTTGGGGATTTCGATGCCGACTGCGGACTTCCCCGGGATCGGGCTGATGATCCGCACGTCCGGACTGGCCACTGCGTAGGCGATGTTCTTCGTCAGCGCGGTGATCTTCTCGACCTTCACCGCCGGCCCGAGCTCCACCTCGTAACGCGTGACCGTCGGGCCGCGCGTGAACCCGGTGACCCGGGCATCCACCTTGAACTCGCTGAAGACGGTGGTCAGCGCGTCGACCACCGCGTCGTTGGCGGCGCTGCGGGAACGGCCCGGGCCGCCGCGGTGCAGCAGGTCCAGCGAGGGCAGGGCATAGGTGATGTCGCCGGCGAGCTGCAACTGCTCGGCCCGCGGCGGCAGCGGACCGGCGGGCTCGGGGGCGCTCTTGGTCAGATCGGGAACGCCGCCGCCCTCCGGCTCAGGCGGCGCGGCCGGCGCGCTGTGCCGCGCGACGGCCTCCTCGGCCGGCTCGGGCGGCGCGGACCGCTCACCGCGCCCCGTCCTCCCGGTGACGACACGGCTGCTGAGGTCGGCCACCACCGGCGAGGGCTGCACACCGTGCCGCACGGCCCCGTCGAGCGCCGCGCCGTCCAGCGCGGCGGCGGCCTCGGCGGCCACCTCCAGCGGGTCGCCACGCCGGGGTGCGGCCCGCCGGGGCGCCCGGCGCTGCTGGCGCCGCCTGCTCTCCAGCGCGGCCCGCTCCGCCAGGTCGGGCGCGCCCGCGAACGGATCGTCATCCTCGTCGTCCCGGTGGCCACCGGCCACGAACTCGGTCCCCGTGCCGGGCTCGTTGCCCGCCAGCAGCCCGAGCCGGATGGCGCCCTCGCGCAGCCGCCGCGGAATCGTGTTCACCGGGGTCGCCGTGACCACCAGCAGCCCGAAGACGGTCAGCAGCGTCAGCAGGGCGACCGCCAGCGGCTCGCCCATCGCCAGGATCAGCGGCCGGGACGCCGCCCAGCCGATGTGCCCACCGGTGTCGCGCAGCGCCTGCGCGCCCTCGCTGCGCCCCGGGGCGCCCGTGGCGATGTGCACCAGCCCCAGCACGCCCACCAGCAGGGCGCTGAGCCCAATGACGATGCGGCCGTTGGCCTCCTGCTTCTCCGGATGCCGGATCAGCCGCACCGCGATGAAGCCGAGCACCAGCGGAAAGACCAGGTCCAGCCGGCCCAGGGCGCCGGTGACCAGCATGGTGACCAGCTCGCCCACCGGGCCCTTGAGGTTCGACCAGGTGCCGGCCGCGACGACCAGGGAGAGGCCGAGCAGCAGCAGCGCCAGCCCGTCCTTGCGGTGCGCCGGGTCAAGTCCCTTGGCGCCTCGCCCTATTCCGCGCAGCAGCGCGCCCACCGGGTGGGCGATGCCCAGCCACAGGCCACGGGCGATACGGAAGACGATGTTCCGGGCGGGGGCGGCCTTCTTCGCCGGAGGGGCCGCCTTCTTGGCCGCGCCCTTCTTCGCCGCCGCCTTCTTGGCGGGCGCAGCCTTCTTGGCTCCCCCGCCGCCGCGCCCGGCGCGCGCGCTCGGGGAACCCTTGCCGGACGTACCTGAGGCCATGGAGGTGAGGTTACCGGGGCGGGACGACCGGGGCACGGACCACGTGCCCCTCCGCACCCACCCGGCGAGGGCCCGTCTTCAAAGAGGTCGCCCTACCCACGACTCCCCCAGACTTCGTCCGGGAGGTACCCCCATGCGGGCAGGAGGGGCCCAGCGATCGCACGCACCTGGGGGTACCTCCCAGGCCCCCAAGGGCCTGGGGGAGCCAAGGGCGGACGGACGCCCCCTTCGAAGACGGACCCTAGCCCGCCTGGGGCTCCACGGACTTCTGCTCGGTCACCCCCGGCTGCAACGCGTCAAGCGCCCTGCGCAGCCCGGAGAGTTTGCGTTCGAGATGGGCGGCCGTGGACACCGCAGGGCCGGCGCCCGACTCGGACAGCTCCTTGGTCAGCACCTCCGCCTGCTCCTCGACGGCGGCCAGCCGCGCGGACAGCTCCGGCAGCAGGCCGCCCGCGGACCGCTCGGCGTCGGTGCTGGCCAGGCCGCCCTCCAGCTCGCGGCGCAGCAGCAGGGCCTGTTCACGCAGTTGCATGTTCTTCATGTGCAACTCGACGAAGACCGACACCTTCGCGCGCAGGACCCACGGGTCGAACGGCTTGGAGATGTAGTCGACGGCGCCCGCCGCGTAGCCGCGGAACGTGTGGTGCGGGCCGTGGTTGATCGCGGTCAGAAAGATGATGGGGATGTCCCGCGTGCGCTCCCGCCGTTTGATGTGAGCCGCCGTCTCGAACCCGTCCATGCCGGGCATCTGGACGTCGAGCAGGATCACCGCGAAGTCTTCCGTGAGCAGCGCTTTGAGCGCTTCCTCCCCTGACGATGCCCGGACCAGCGTCTGATCGAGCGCCGAGAGAATCGCCTCGAGCGCCAGCAGATTCTCGGGCCGGTCATCGACCAGGAGGATCTTGGCCTTCTGCACCATGGCCCGTCCTCCTTGCCCCTGCGGCACGCGAGCGCGCCGCCGTTGTGGACGGCACCCTCACGCCGTCCGGTCCTGTGCCGGACATGTTGACATTCTCCCCGGCGTCATTGCCAGCGAGCACGGAACTCCCCGCGAGCATGCGCGGTGGCCCCGACGGGCCCTCGCCCCGTCGCGAGAAGCCGAAAACATCCGGCCTGACCCCCGCTTAACCAGAAAACGTCCTGTCCGCTCGTTCAGCGACCAGTAGCGCAAGGCAACCGGTGATCAGTGCATCGCGCTGCGTCACGATACCATGCACTCCGTACCTCGGCTAACTGAGCCGCACGCACTGGCAGAACGATCGAGCCACGCCGGGGGTTCCGTCAACAGGGCTTTCCACACCGGTTACTTCGCGCCACTCTCCATCCACTGGCTCATCACCGTCAGCAGGTGATCGGTGTCCACCGGCTTGGTGACGTAGTCGGAGGCTCCGGACTCGATGCTCTTCTCCCGGTCGCCCTTCATCGCCTTCGCCGTCAGCGCGATGATGGGCAGCCCGGAGAACTGCGGCATCCGCCGGATCGCCGCCGTCGTGGAGTACCCGTCCATCTCGGGCATCATGATGTCCATCAGCACCAGCGCCACGTCCTCGTTGGACTCCAGCACCTCGATGCCCTCCCGCCCGTTCTCGGCGTAGAGCACCCGCAGACCGTGCTGTTCGAGCACGCTGGTGAGCGCGAACACGTTGCGCACGTCGTCGTCGACGATCAGCACCTTCCGGCCCCGCAGCCCGCGCAGCGCGGCCCGCCGCTCGGCCTCGTCGGCGGCCGACTCGCCGATCTGCTCCGGCTCCCGGTCGCGGTCCCGCGCATGGCCGTTGTCGAGGAAACGCCCCCGGTGCCGGCGCGCCAGCGACTCCGCCGCCCGCTCCGCGGCGATCGACGCCTCGCGCGTCCTGCGCTCCTGGCGCTCCACCGCGCGCTCCTCCTCCGCGCCGTCCGCGCGCCCCTCCTCGCCGGCGGCCGGCGCCGCCTCCAGGGCCGGCGGCTCGCCGCGGCTCTCGTCGGCGGACAGCGTGTTGTTGGCGAGCTGCCCATAGCCGGGCGGCGGCAGCTCGGCCGGCTGGAGCGGCAGGAAGAGGGTGAACGTGGACCCGCGCCCCGGCTCGCTCGCCGCGTGGATCTCGCCGCCCAGCAGCCGGGCGATCTCCCGGCTGATCGACAGCCCCAGCCCCGTCCCGCCGTACTTGCGGCTGGTGGTGCCGTCCGCCTGCTTGAACGCCTCGAAGATGACCATCATCTTGCCCGCCGCGATCCCGATCCCGGTGTCCGAGACGGCGAACGCGATCAGCGGCGCGTCGGCGCTGAGCACCGAACCGCTCTCCAGCATCTGCTCGCGGATCTCGTTGGGCACCTCCGGACCGGCCGGCCGGATCACCAGCTCCACTGAACCCGTATCGGTGAACTTCACCGCGTTCGACAGCAGGTTCCGCAGGACCTGGAGCAGCCGCTGCTCGTCCGTGTGCAGCGTGGCCGGCAGCTCCGGGGAAACCCGGACCGAGAACTCCAGGTTCTTCTCCGCCGTCAGCGGCCGGAACGACGCCTCGATGTAGTCCACCAGCTGCACCAGCGCGATGCGCGCCGGGCTGACGTCCATCTTCCCGGCCTCGACCTTCGACAGATCGAGGATGTCGTTGATGAGCTGGAGCAGGTCGGAGCCCGCCCCATGGATCGTCTCGGCGAACTCCACCTGCTTCGGCGAGAGGTTGCCCTCGGCGTTGTCGGCCAGCAGCTTGGCGAGGATGAGCAGCGAGTTCAGCGGGGTGCGCAGCTCGTGCGACATGTTCGCCAGGAACTCCGACTTGTACCGCATCGAGACGGCGAGCTGCTCCGCACGCTCCTGGAGCCCGCGCCGGGCCTCCTCGATCTCCGAGTTCTTCACCTCGATGTTGCGGTTGGTCTCGGCGAGCAGGTCCGCCTTGTTCTTCAGCTCCGCGTTGGACTCCTCCAGCGCCCGGCGCTGCCGCTCCAGCTCCGCCGTCTGGTCCTGGAGCTTCGTCGCCAGCTCCTGCGACTGCTTCAGCAGCATCTCCGTACGGGTGTTGACGCTGATCGTGTTGACGCTGGTGGCGATCATCTCGGCCATCTGTGTCAGGAAGTCGCGCTCGATATTCGTGAACGGCTTGAACGACGCCAGCTCCAGCACGCCGAGCACCCGGTCCTCGAACAGCACCGGCAGGATGATCACGGTGACCGGCGGCGCCTCGCCGAGTCCGGAGGAGATCCGCAGATACCCCTCCGGCGTCGGGCCGAACAGCAGGGTGCGCTGCTCCGCCGCGGCGGTGCCGATCAGCCCCTCGCCCGGCCGGAACGACAGCGCCTGCGCGTCCGGCGCGTACCCGTAGGCGGCGATCATCCGCAGCTCGTAGTCGTCGCCGTCGCCCGCCCCGGCAATCACGTTCTCGTCGCCGTCGACGGGCACCGACAGGTAGAAACCGCCGTGCTGCGCGGCGACCGCCGGGCACAGCTCGCTCATGATCAGCTTGGCGACGTCCTTCAGATCGCGCCGGCCCTGCATCAGGGCGGAGATCCGGGCCAGGTTCCCCTTGAGCCAGTCCTGCTCCTTGTTGGCCTGGGTGGCGTCGCGCAGGTTCCGGATCATGGCGTTGACGTTCTCCTGGACGACCAGGATCTCGCCGGCGGCGTCGGTGTCGATGCGCACGTTGTGATCGCCGCGAGTCACGAACGTGGCGACGCGGGCGATGCCGCGGACCTGACCCGTCAGGTTCCCCGCCATCTCGTTCACCGAGTCGGTCAGATCCTTCCAGGTGCCGGCCACGCCGGGCACCCGAGCCTGGCCGCCGAGCTGCCCCTCGGTCCCCACCTCGCGGGCGACCTTCGTCACCTGCTCGGCGAACAGGGAGAGCTGGTCGACCATCGTGTTGAGAGTCTCCTTGAGCTCCTGGATCTCACCGCGCGCGTCGATGTCGATCTTCCGCGTCAGATCGCCCTTGGCGATCGCCGTCGTCACCATGGTGATGTTGCGGACCTGGCCGGTGAGGTTGGACGCCATCGAGTTCACCGACTCGGTGAGGTCCCGCCAGGTGCCCGAGACTCCCGGCACCTTGGCCTGGCCGCCCAGCCTGCCCTCCGTGCCCACCTCGCGCGCCACGCGCGTGACCTCGGCGGCGAACGACGACAGCGTGGTCACCATGCGGTTGACCGTGTCGGCGAGTTGCGCCACCTCGCCGCTCGCCTCGACGGTGACCTTGCGCGACAGATCGCCGTTGGCCACCGCCGTGGCGACCTCGGAGATGTTCCGCACCTGAATGGTCAGGTTCCGCGCCATGAGGTTGACGTTGTCCGTCAGGTTCTTCCAGGTGCCGGAGACGCCGCGCACCTCCGCCTGACCGCCCAACTGGCCCTCGGTGCCCACCTCGCGGGCCACCCGCGTCACCTCGTCCGCGAACGAGGACAACTGGTCGACCATCGTGTTGACCGTGGTCACCAGTTGCAGGATCTCGCCCCGGGCGTCCACCGTGATCTTCTTGGTGAGATCGCCCTTGGCGACCGCGGTCGTGACCTCAGAGATGTTGCGCACCTGCGAAGTCAGGTTGTTCGCCATGCCGTTGACGGACTGGGTGAGGTCCTTCCAGGTCCCGGCCACGCCCTCGACCTCGGCCTGGCCGCCGAGGCGGCCCTCCGTGCCCACCTCACGCGCGACCCGGGTGACCTGCTCCGCGAACGACGAAAGCTGATCCACCATCGTGTTCAGCGTGTCCTTCAGCTCCAGGAACTCGCCGCGCGCGTCCACGGTGATCTTCTGCGACAGATCACCGCGCGCCACCGCGGTGGCGACCTGCGCAATGTTCCGCACCTGGTCGGTCAGATTGGACGCCATGCCATTGACGGAATCGGTCAGGTCGCGCCACACACCGGCAACGTCCGACACCTGCGCCTGGCCGCCGAGGCGGCCCTCGGTGCCCACCTCACGCGCGACCCGCGTCACCTGCTCCGCGAACGACGAAAGCTGATCCACCATCGTGTTCACGGTGTTCTTGAGTTCCAGGATCTCGCCCCGGGCGTCGACCTCGATCTTCTGCGACAGATCGCCGCGCGCCACCGCCGTCGTCACCTGCGCGATGTTCCGCACCTGGTCGGTCAGGTTGAACGCCATCTGGTTCACGGAGTCCGTCAGGGCCTTCCACGTGCCGCTGACGCCGTCCACCCGGGCCTGGCCGCCCAGCCGCCCCTCGATGCCCACCTCGGTTGCCACGCGCGTGACCTGATCGGCGAAGGACGACAACTGGTCGACCATGCGGTTGACCGTGTTCTTCAGCTCCAGCATCTCGCCGGAGACGTCCACCGTGACCTTCTGCGACAGATCACCATTCGCCACGGCCGTCGTCACCGAGGCGATGTTGCGCACCTGCCCCGTCAAGTTCCGGAAGGCCGTATTCACCGAATCGGTCAGATCCTTCCAGGCGCCCGCGACCCCCATCACCGACGCCTGACCGCCCAGCGCGCCCTCATCGCCGATCTCCCGCGCGACCCTGGTGACCTCCGACTGGAACGACGAGAGCTGGTCCACGGTCCGGTTGACGGTGGTCTTCAACTCCAGCATCTCGCCGGAGACATCGACGGTGACCTTCCGGGACAGATCGCCGTCCGCCACCGCCGTCGTCACCTGCGCGATGTCGCGCACCTGATCCGACAGGTTGCGGAAGGCCGTGTTCACCGAATCGGTGAGCTCCTTCCACACCCCCGCCACGCCCTGCACCCGCGCCTGGCCGCCCAGCGTGCCCTCGGTGCCGATCTCGGTGGCCGTCCGCGTCACCTCGTCCGCGAACGACGACAGCGTCTCCGTCATCGCGTTGATCGTGTCGGCCAGCCGCGCCACCTCGCCGCTCGCGCTGACCGTGATCTTCTGCGACAGGTCACCGTTGGCCACCGCCGTCGTGACCTGCGCGATCTCCCGCACCTGCTTGGTCAGGTTCCCCGCCATGAGGTTGACGGAGTCCGTGAGGTCCTTCCACACGCCGGCCACGCCCTGCACCTGCGCCTGGCCCCCGAGCACCCCGTCCGTGCCCACCTCCCGGGCCACGCGCGTCACTTCGGACTGGAATGAGGAGAGCTGGTCGACCATGGTGTTCACGGTCTCCTTCAGCTCCAGCAGCTCGCCAGCCACATGCACCGTGACCTTGCGCGACAAATCGCCGTCCGCGACCGCCTTCGTCACCACGGAGATGTCGCGGACCTGCGCCGTCAGCCGCGCGGCCATCATGTTGACCGAGTCGGTCAGGTCCTTCCAGGACCCCGACATGCCGCGCACCCGGGCCTGCCCGCCCAACTTTCCCTCGGTGCCGACCTCCAGCGCGACCCTGGTCACCTCGTCGGTGAACTCCGTCAACTGGTCGACCAGCCCGTTGACCGTCCGCCCCACGCGCAGGAACTCCCCGCGCAGCGGCCGGCCCGCGCCCTTCCCGCCACCCTGCGCGCGCAGATCCATGCGCTGCCGCAGATCGCCCTCCGCAACGGCGGACAGCACCCGGCCGACCTCGGCGACGGGCCGCACCAGGTCGTCGACCAGCTCGTTCGCGTCGTCAACGGCCTTGGCCCAGGCCCCCTCGCACAGCCCGTTCTCCACACGCTCGGTGAGCTTGCCCTCGCGGCCCACCACCCGCCGCACGCGCGCCAACTGGCCCGTGACGTGCAGATTGCGGTCGGCAACCTCGTTGTAGACGGCGGCGATCTCGGCCATCGGCCCATCGCCCGCGACCGTCAGCCGTTTACGGAGATTGCCGTCCCGCATGGCCTCCAGCGCCGAGAGCAGGCGGTTCAGAGCGGCGGCATCCACCTCGACGGTGCCTCCGCTCCGGGACCTCCTCGTCCGCGCGGGCTTGCCGGCACGCGCAACTGCTCCGTCAGACACCACTGTGTCCCTCCCGCAGGATCGACCATTCCGCCCGGGCTTTCACAACGGGCCCTCCCAGTGTTTCACTCCCGACCGACCGGGCGATAACAGTTCGGCAGCATCGCATACCACTGATTTCCCGGTCAGGGGGAAATCAACGGATGCGCTGTCCGCGGGGGCGGTCGACGTCAGTAACCTGGCTTCCGGCTGTCCATCGAGACACCGGGTACGACGAGAGACCTTTGGGGGAGTGACGTGATCACCGCGCGAGCTGCGGCCACCTTCGAGCCGGTTGGACGCTCGGTCGCCACCGCGCGGGGCTTCGTCCGGGACACCCTCCAGGGCTGGGGGCTGACCGACCTGATCGAGGACGCCGTGGTCCTCACCAGCGAACTGGTCACCAACGCCGTCGTGCACGCCGGCACCTCCGCCGACGTCCGCTGCCTGCGCGACGCGGAAGGCGTGCGTGTGGAGGTCATCGACCGGCACCCCGAGCGGGAGCTGCCGATGGCCGAGGTCTCCCGCGGCCGGCTCGACCTGAGCAGCGAGGGCGGCCGCGGCCTGCTTCTGTGCGCTGCCCTCGCGTCCCGCTGGGGCGTCGACTACACCACCACCGACAAGTGCGTGTGGTTCCGGCTCGACCAGCAGGCGCTGCCCGTCGGCACCCGGTCCGCGGGCCCGGCCCTGCCCGCCGAGGCCCTGCCGGTCAGCGAGACCCGGGTGCGGGTCGCCGTCGTCCAGGTCGACCGCGCGGACACCATCACCGTCTGGAACGACGACGCCAGGGAGTTGTTCGGCTACACCGGCGAGCAGGTCATCGGCAAGCCGCTCGCGGACCTCGCCGCCTGGCCGCAGACCCCCGGCACCGGCACCGGCATCGCCGAGGCGCTGGCCCTCTCCCGCTGGGAGGGCAGCTACGGCCTGCGCGACTCCGAGGGCCGCACCATCCCCGTCTACGCGTGCCATCTGCGCGTCCGGGACGCCCATGGCGAGCCGTCCACCGTCTGTCTGATCGTCCGCGACCAGGAGCGCGCGATCCTCCAGAGCCCGTCCCGGCTGCCGGTCCACGGCACCGCCCCCGACGCGCTCGACCGCCCCGGCGGCGACCCCCTGGACGCGCTCATCGGCTCCCCGCCGCCGGACGACCTCGACGGCCTGCTGCAACGCACCGTGGAACGCGCCCGCGACATGCTCGACGGCGACGCCGCGTTCCTGCTGCTGGCCACCGACGACGAGACCGAGCTCGAGGTGCGGGCCACGACCGGACTCCCGTCCGCCCGCCAGCGCTTCGCCCGCGTCCCGGTCGAAACGGGCAGCGGGCGTTACGGATCCGCCCGGATGCCGTCCGTCCACGAGGACCTGGCGACCGCCCCGGGCGCCGTACCCCTGCTGTCCGGCACGGGAATGCACGCCGTCGTCACCGTTCCGCTGAAGGTCGAGGGCCGGCTGACGGGCTCCCTGGGCGTGGCCTCGGAGACCCCCGGCCGCTACAGCAACGAGGAGGCGCTGCGCCTCCAGTTCGCCGCCGACCGTATCGCACTGGCCGTGGAGTCGGCGCGGCTGACAGAGCTGGAACGCCTGCGCCGCGGCTCCCTCGCGTTCCTCGTCGAGGCGTCCGAGCTGCTGGCGGGCACGCTCGACCACAACCAGACCCTCGCGCTGATGGCGCAGATGACCGTGCCCACGCTGGCCACCTGGTGTGCCGTCTACACGATCCCGGACGCCGGCTCGGAGCCCGTGCTGTCCTACGTCCTGCACGAGGACGAGGAGCGCATCGACGGCATCAAGGCGCTGCTGGAGCGCGTGGATCCGCCGGACCCGGACATTGCGCTCGGCGCGCGCCCCTGGACGGCGCCCGCCGACGCCGCGCACAACACCGCCCTGCGCAGCTCGTTGCGCAGCCTCGCCCTCGGCACGCTGCCCTCGCCCAGCTCCCCCGGCACCAGCCTCAGCACCGCCTCCGCCGTCGGCGGCGAGACGGTAGTGCTCCCGCTGGTCGCGCGCAACCGCGTCATCGGCCTGCTGGCGCTGGGCAAGCCGACCGACGAACGGTTCCGCCAGGACATCCTGGAGCTGGCCGAGGACCTGTCCCGCCGAGCCGCGCTCGCCCTGGACAACGCGCGCCTCTACAGCGAACGCACCGCCATCAGCCAGTCGTTGCAGCGCAGTCTGCTGCCGCCGGAGCTGCCCGAGATCGACGGTGTGGACGTCGAGGTCATCTACCGCGCGGCCGGTGAGGGCAACGAGGTGGGCGGCGACTTCTACGACGTCTTCCCCATCCGCGAGGGCGCCTACGGATTCGCCATCGGCGACGTCTGCGGCACCGGCCCGCTGGCCGCCGCGGTCACCGGCCTCGCCCGGCACGCGCTGCGGCTGCTGGCCCGCGAGGGCCTGGGCGGCCCGGCCGTCCTGGAGCGGCTGAACGCGGCGATCCTGGAGGAGGGCCCGCGCGCCCGTTTTCTCACCCTGCTGTACGGGGAGTTGTGGCCGCAGTCGTCGGGCGGCGCGCTGCTCAAGATGGTCTGCGCCGGCCACCCGCTGCCGCTGCGCCTGACCCCGGACGGCATGGTGTCCGCCGCGGCGAGCCCGCAGCCGCTGCTCGGCGTCATGGACGATCTCGAACTGTACGAGCAGAGCACCATGCTCAACCCGGGCGACG
The DNA here is from genome assembly GCF_031845365.1 of Streptomyces litchfieldiae. NCBI lineage: Bacteria > Bacillati > Actinomycetota > Actinomycetes > Kitasatosporales > Streptomycetaceae > Streptomyces > Streptomyces litchfieldiae. The sequence continues at coordinate 480 of NZ_JAVREL010000030.1, read as the reverse complement.
TCCTGCTGTGTGTGACCGATGGCGTGACCGAACGCCGGGAAGGCACACGCATGTTGGGCGACGACGGCCTGGCGGATGTGCTGAGTTCCTGCACGGGCCTGACGGCGGGCGCGGTCGCCGCCCGGGTGCTCCGTGCGGTGGAACGATTCGCGTCGGACGCCCCGTCGGACGACATGGCCATTCTGACGCTGCGCATTCCGGAATGAGGCGCCCGGCCCGGTCGGCCAGAAAGGGAAACAATAAAAAGGCTCTCGCCGAAAGGCGAGAGCCTGATTGAAAGAGCCCCAAAACGGAATCGAACCGTTGACCTTCTCCTTACCATGGAGACGCTCTGCCGACTGAGCTATTGGGGCGAATTGTCCGGCGGTGTCCTACTCTCCCACACGGTCCCCCATGCAGTACCATCGGCGCTGGAGGGCTTAGCTTCCGGGTTCGGAATGTAACCGGGCGTTTCCCCTCCGCCATGACCACCGGAACCCT
>NZ_JAVREL010000029.1:0-82830 GCF_031845365.1 Streptomyces litchfieldiae | reverse complement strand
GCGTCATCAGCGGTGCTGGGTCCACAAGGCCCGAAATGTGACGAACGCCCTGCCGAAGTCCGCGCAGCCCGGCGCGACGAAGGCGATGCAGGAGATCTACAACGCCGAGGACCGCGCCCACGCCGAGCGCCGTGTCGTAGATCCAGAATCCCTCAACAGGCATTCGCCCCCGTCCGACGCGCGCCGGTATCACACCGACGCTGACGTTGGGCAGCGCGCCGACCGTCAGCAGGTGCTCCATCTGCTCAGTCTGCGTCTCGGCGCTGCCGAGCCCATTCTGCAAGACCGACTCTTCGACCAGGAACGCGAAGCGGCGATGCCCCTCGTACAGCACGCGCTGACGTTCCATGCGGACAGCAACGGCGTCGGCGACGTCATCGACCTCCACCCGCCTTCGCTGCACAGCGCGCAACACATCCTCCGTGTACCCCATCGTCTGGATAAGGCCGGGCACGAAGTTGGGCGAGTACGAGCGGAACCAGCGGGTGCGCTCAAAGAGGGGGAGAACGGCCTCCTGCGCCCGGCGCAGCCCAGCGCGCTCCATCCGGTGCCACTCAATCCACATGCCCTCTACGGCTCGGAGAGAGGCAATCAGATTGTCTGTCTGATCCTCCGCGCGGCAGGCGCGACACCACGCACGAATGTCGTCAGCGGAAGGGGATGTCTTACCGGTCGAGATCCGCGACACCTTGGACGGATGCCAACCACACAGCGCCGCGAGCTGTTTGCCGTCCAGCCCGGCGTCCTTGCACATCTCCCGAAGGCGATCGGCAAGGACTCGCCGGGCTTGCTGAACACTCGATGATCCTGAAACGGGCATGGTGCGTCAGACCGGCTTGTACTCCTCGTGAGGAGTGGCCCGCTCCCAGACCGTTTCGAACGCGGAACGGACGAGCTCCACAACGGTCGGCTCGGTGCGCCACTCCCGGTCAACTACGTCGCCATTTCCCGAGAAGTAGGTGAACAGGATGGTTGAGCTGTCGAACATCCAGAGATCTGTACCTGGTAGCGCGATGTCGGCAGCCTTGCGCCGGGGCAGCCAGCGGACCAGTTCGCCCGCCGCCACGTTGGCGAACGTCAGATCATGCTCGTACCGGATGTAGTCCGTGACCGGTTCCGAGACGATGCGGGCTCTCCGCATGACGACTCCACGTGCTGTCGTTTCGGTCGCCAGATCGTGCCAGGGGCCCCACCAGTCGGGGAGCTTCTTCGGGTCGTTGCCGTAGCGATGACCAGCGCGCCACCGTGCGAACTCCGGATCGTCCGGTGTGTAGCTGTCGCGCATCTCCAAGTGCACGGCGGAGTGCTGTGCCTTGGCCAGTCCTTCACGTACGGGGTGCTTCACCGTTGTTGTCCTCGGGTCGCGGGATGTACTTCAGCATCGCGGCCGGAAGCCGGATGATCGTCTCGTGATCCGGAACGTCCGTGGAATGACCGGGGATTGACCCGATCTCCTGGCAGGCCTTCACTTCTTCCTCGGTCGCCTTGTACGACTGGATCAACAGATCTCCGGTGTCCTCGTTCAGCCAGATGGTCGGCGAGTCATCAACCGGCGTGTTCGGAATGATTCCGAGGAAACGTAGCCCCATGCCTTTCCTCCTGGCGATGCGATTGCTTCTGATTGCACGACCATCGACCACGTGGCAGCGTGCGTCAGGAGCGTCTATTGGCCAATACGTAAGCTCTTCCGGCGTCCCGGCGGGACAGCTCATCCGCCCAGCTCGGTGTCGAGGTCCGCCTCGGTGCAGCGCGTGAGTTCGGCGACGAGCTGGTGGGCGAGGAACCAGTGGGCGGTGGGGTGGCCGTAGGGCAGGTAGTCGTTGTGGGGGAACGGGGTGACGCGTCCGTCGGGGTAGGGACGGCAAAAGGCTCCGAAGACGCCCCAGATACGGGGTTTGCGGGAGCGGATGATGACGGGGTCGGTGAGGCGGGGGCAGTGGCGTACGGCCAGGGCGGCGCAGGGGCGGCAGATCGGGGGCTTGGAGGTGACTACGTCTTCGGGCCAACTCGGCGGCGTGTGCCGGGCGTCGGGCCGTTGCATGAGGAACAGGACGCCCCGGGAGGTGCGGCCGGCGGGGCCGCCGCAGACGTGGCAGAGCTTGTGGAGCATGGTGTGGCGTTGGCGGTGGGGGTGCATCGCCTTGAAGTTGGGCTGCCCCTCCCCGGGCGCCTCGTCGAAGCGTGCCCACAGCACGCCGTGGCGGTCCCGGTCCCGGGGCGTCTCGTCTCGGTACGCCAGGCCCACGCCGTCGTCGCGGAGTGTCAAGGCCCTTGTGGTCGTGGTGGTTTCGGCGCTCCAGACGGCGGCATAGGGAACCGGCAAGCCTTTCGGCCCCCAGGGCAGGGGCGGCGCGGGTGTGACGGGAACAGCAGACATCACCAGGGATCTTTCGTCGGGGCAGGCTGATCGGACAGTCGGGCGGGGCCGGTTGGAGCCGAGACGGTCAGGCCGACCTGTTGAGCCCCGTCGGAGACCAAGGTCATCAATTGGGCGAACGTGACGGCTTCCCGTCTTTCGTCACCAGGCGCACCGAAGACGAGGACGAAGGCAGAACCAGTCCGTTCCACAGGAATGCGCAATCCCGGGGTGGCGCCGGGTGCGTTGCTCAACATTTCCCCCCTGGCCATGAATTTCCCGCTCGTAGACACGCGTCGGCAGTTCCGGAATGTCGAGGCTGAAGAAGACCCGCTTGCCGCCGGCCGGCGCGGGTTCCACGCCCCAGGCGGCCGCCAGTTCCTTCACCATGTCGAGACCGCGCCCGCCCTCTTCCTCCGCCCCCGCGTCGACAACTCGCGGTCTTCCGGGCCCGTAATCGATGACACTCACGGTGAGCAGGCGCCCGGAAACGTCGACCTCGACGAGGTACGCGCTCGACTCCGGCGCGTGAACCACCGCATTGGTCGCCAACTCCGAGGTGAGGAGTTCTGCCACTTCGGCGATCTGCTGACCGCACTCCCAGGCGAGCACGGCATTGCGGACGGCCTTGCGGGCCCTGCCCGGCGAATCGTCGCTGGACCAATAGCGAAAAGCACGTCTGATCACGAACATGCGCGCCCCCTTCCGAGAACACGGTCACTCGGAGCGCACCCCAACCGGACGTCGGGCACGCCGAGTTGATCACTCGCCACGTTGCGTGGCGGGCGGGAACACGGTAGACCGGAGTCAGTGACCGTCGCAAGCATGCTGGCTGCACATGTGCAGATCCAGCGGGCTGGTGGATGTCGGTCCCGGGACACGGCAGACTGGGAGCAGAAAAGTGGGAGGACTGATGGCCAGCACGTTCCGCAGCCGCAGGCTCGGGGCTGACCTGCGCAGACTGCGCGAAGAGGCGGCGCTCAGCTCGGAGTTCGTCGCGAACGAGATGGGCTTCTCGCGCCCGAAGCTGAACCGGATCGAGTGCGGGGAAGTCCGTGTCGCGCAGAACGACCTCAAGGCGTTGCTGAAGCTGTACGGAGTTGACGACGAAGCCAGCGTCGGCGCGTTCATCGTCTCCGCCCGGGAGGCCAAGCGGCCCGGGTGGTGGCAGGCGTTCCAGGACACCATCCCGCGGACGTACGCCGATTACATCGCCCTGGAGGCGGCGGCCACCGAGATCAAGAACTGGGAGCCGACGATCGTTCCCGGGCTGCTCCAGACCGAGGCGTACGCGAGGGCGGTGATCCACGCCAACCCCGCGATCCTGTCACCGGCCGATGTCGACGACCTGGTCAAGGTCCTCCACGAGCGGCAGGTCGTCCTGGACCGTGAGCCGCCGGAGCAGCCGCCGCGGCTGTGGGCCGTCATCGGCGAATCCGCGATCCGGCAAACCGTGGGCGGGGTCAAGGTGATGCGCGAGCAGCTCACCCATCTGGGCGAACTTACGGAGCGCCAGCACATCGTGCTTCAGGTCCTCCCGCACACCGCCGGCGCGCACGCGGGACTCACGGGCGCATTCGTGGTCTTCGGCCTCCCCCGGGACCCCGACGTGGTGAGCGTCGAGAACATGACGGGGACCCTCTATATGGACCAGCCGGGCGAACGCCGGGGCTACAACGACGCGTTCGACCATCTCAGGGCCACCGCCCTGAATCCGGCTGACTCGCTCGCGCTTATCCAGCGAGCGGCAAAAGAAATGCAGGAATAGAAAGGCAGCACGATGATAACCCGTGACGGCATCGGGCAGTGGCGAAAGAGCAGTTACAGCGGCGGCAACGGAAACTGCGTCGAGGTTGCGCCGCTTGCCAGCGATGGCCGGGCCGTGCGGGATTCCAAGGACCCGTCGGGGCCCATGCTGACGTTCACCGCTTCTCAGTGGGAGACGTTCATCCAACTGACCCAGGACGGTCAGGCCGATACCTGAGACCTCAGATACGCACGCCCCGCCTGCCCGCTCACCGCGGCCGGGCGGGGCGTCGCTTCTCGGGCCCCTCGCACGGGCCTTCTCCGGCATCCGCTGGAAAGTCCCTGGAATGGCCGGGAATTGACCCCGATCTCCTGGCACGCCTTCGCCTCTTCCCCGGTGGCCTTGTGCGACTGGATCAACAGCCCCCGGTGTCCTCGTGCAGCCAGATGGTCGGCGAGTCGTCACGCAGCTTTATCGGCTGTTGGGGCTCGCGGGCCTGCCGAACGTCCTGCTCCAGGAAGGCCCGCTGCGGACCGCGCGCACAAGCACCGTTCCGATGTTCCTCACCCGGCCGGTGCCGTCAGGTGAGGTCCAAGGTGACGCGCAGGGCGGCGGAGATACGGTCCATGGTCTCTGCGTCGACGGTGCCGAGGAACTCTCCGGTCATCAGGCGCTTGTCGGTCAGGGCGGTGAGGTCGACGGCGACGGCGGCCCCGCGCGCGGGGTGGGCCATGGGGATGGTGACGACGGTGTCCGGGGCTCCTTGGGTCTCGTCGATCATCATGCACACCGCGGTGCCGGGCAGGGCGGCAAGGGCGGCGTCGGACTCGACGATGACCACTGCGCGGGTCTTGGTGGCCAGCTGGACGCGCCAGACCTGGCCGCGGGCGAGGGGCGTCACGCCACGTCCTCACCGAAGACGTCGGCGAGGTCCTCGATGTCGGCGTCGCGTGCGGCCTGCTCGCGCCAGGCCCGCACGGCAGGGGCCGCGTCACGCAACTGCTGCGCCCGCAGAGCGTGCTCGATGTAGGCCGAGAGGTTGCCGCCGGGGGCGGCGGCGCGGGCGTGGGCGAGGAGGTCGTCCGGCAGGGTGACCGTGGTGCGCGTACGAGTACTCATACAATCAAGCATACAGAGGTGTGACAGTTGGGAGCACGCCTATCGGCAGTGCCAACGGCGTTCGACGCCGGTCGGGTTGGGGCCGAATGACGCTGCCCGGTTCACCGGTCCCGGCCGATCACGGGTTGATCAGCGGCCGGTAGGCGTCCCGTATGTCGGAGGTCGACGCGAAGGCGTAGTCGTCCGACGGTGGGCCGGGGTCCACGCCGTAGTACTCGTAGGTCAGGATGTGGGGACAGTGGCCGCCGACCTCCACGGTGGAGGTGTCCAGGCGCCGTCCGGTCCGCACCTCGTAGACCCGGAGGGAGAGCTTCGTGGTGTGGAACGTGACGTTCTCGTACCCGGAGGCGCTGGTGTCGGATTCGTAGGGGCAGGTCTCGACCACCGAGCCGTACTCCTGGTCGCCGACGCAGATCACCAGCACCGCGTCGGCGGGGTCGTCGGCGAGCCAGTCGCCGGGGAGTTCGCTCGCGTGGTCGGACTGGCCGAAGAGCGGGGCGGGGTACGGGCCGCCGCCCTGGCCCCCGTCTCAGGCCGGGCGGACGTAGCTGTAGATCGGCATCACGTCGATCGACTCGTACTTGACGATGTCGCCCGGCTTCGGGGCGTGGATCATCATGCCGTCGCCCGTGTAGAGGCCGACGTGGCTGATGTCGTCGTAGAAGAACACCAGGTCGCCCGGGAGCAGTTCGTCGCGGGAGACCGTGGTGCCTATGTTGACCTGGTCCCAGGTAACGCGGGGGATCTCCACGCCCGCCGCGCGCCAGGCGGCCTGGGTGAGGCCGGAGCAGTCGTAGGAGTTGGGGCCGGTGGCGCCCCAGACGTAGGGCTTGCCGAGCTGCTGCTCGGCGAACGCGATCGCGGCCTCGGCCTGGGTGGCGTAGGAGCCGCCGCTGTCGGCGGGCGGCGTCTCCTGCTCGGCCTGCTCCTGTTCCTCCTGCTCCTGCCGCGCCGCTTCCTCGGCGGCCTCCTGGGCGGCGCGTTCCGCCTCCTCGCGCTCCCGCTGCTCGCGTTCGAGGCGGGCCTGCTCGGCGAGGCGCTCGGCCTCCTCGCGCTCCAGGCGTTCCAGCTCCTCCAGCTCCACCTGCTCCTCGGCGGTGAGCTGGTCCATCAGCGCCCGCGCCTCGGCGAGCTTCTCCTGGACGGTCGCCTTCTCGCCGGCCAGCTCGGCCTCGCGCTCCTCCAGCTCGGCCAGCGCCTCGGTGGCCTCGGCGCGCTGCGCGGCCGCCTCCTCCTGGCGCTCGGTGTAGTCGGCGACCGCGCGCTGCTGCACGTCGGTCAGCCGGTCCAGGGCGTGGTTGGTGTCGAAGAAGCTCCGGGCGTCGGGCGCGAGCATCAGGGCCGCGGTCTCCGACAGGCCGCCGCTGCCCGAACGGTACTGGGCGGCGGCGAACGTGCCGAGGGTGCGGCGGGCCTCGTTGACGCGGTCGGACGCCGCCGCGGCCTCGTCCATCAAGTCGTCGGCGACGGCCTGCTGTTCGTCCGTCGCCTCCTCGGCCTCGTTGTACCGCTGGGTGGCGACGCCCGCCTCCTGGTAGAGCGCGTCGACCTCCGCGCGGACCTCCAGGGCGCGCTCGCGGGCCTCGTCGGCGCGCTGGCGCTGCTCCTCGATGGCCGGCGTGTCCTCGTCGTCCGCGTAGGCGGTCGAGGTCAGCAGCGAGGCGGAGGCGAGGGCCACGGCGCCCACGCCGACCGCGCCCCGGCGGGCCGCCGGGGATTCCAGAATGCCGGTGCGGGGCTTGCGATGGGAACCCAAGTCCGTGTCCTTCCCTGGAGGGTGGGAGCCACTTGGCGGTGCACGCTAGCCAGTCCGAGGGGGTTTTGTGAAGGCCGATGTGCGACACGACCGAAACCAATTCGTGACCAACGCCCAGGTGTTGGCCGCGTTCGGGTGTGTCCTGTGGCGCATGTCACGGCGCCCGCGCCGGATTTATGCCGGGTTGTCGCGGAGGCGTCGGCGCTCCCAGCGGTTGGGGTGGCGGACCGTGACGCCGGCCATCCCGCCGTTGCCGGTCACGCGCAGCAGGGGTGTGCCCGGCTTGTGATCGCCCGTGGTTTTGTTCTTCAGACCGCCGATGCCCGGGTCACAGCCGGTGGTGTCCACCCGCCAGCCGATCGGCACGATGATCGTGACGCCGGCCATGTCGCCGTGCACCTCGACCTCGGTCTCCGGCCAGGGGCAGTGGGCGCGCGTGTAGTCGAGCTTGACGCCGCCCAGCCCGCCGCGGGCGACGATCTTGGGCGGGACGTCCCAGCGGCCGACGCGTTCGCCGCCGTGCAGGCCGCCCTTGACGACGCTGGGCGGGCCCGGGTTCGCCGGCGGCAGCGGGGGCCCGGGGAGGGCGGCGGGCCTGACGGGCAGGTCGGCGGTCAGCGGCTCCAGGTCGCCATAGGTCTTGGCGGTCAGCGCCCGCTCCAGCCGCTCCTCCAGCTCGTCGATGTCGAGCCGGCCCTCGCCCGCCGCCTCGCGCAGCACCTCGGCGACGGCTTCCCTGTCCTCGTGCGAGGCCCGCAACTCCGCCCTCGGGCGCGGCTGACTGGTCATGCGTTTCACGATAACCGAGCGGGTCCGCGCCGTATCCGGACCAGGCGCTACGCTGGAAACGCGGTCAGGGCTGCGGCTTCGGGAAAGAACTGCGGGCCGTCCGTGGCCGATCGCGCCCACGCGGCGGAGCCGCCCGAGGACACAGCCCCGCCCCTCGCGGGGAGCGGTACCGCACCGGACTCCGGCCGGCCCGCTCAGGTCCTGCCCGGCCGGTCGCCGGGGGAGTCAAGGCCCGGCGTGACCGGCCCGACAGGGCCTATGCTCGGTCAACGATGAGCGGCCTTTTCGATGACCACGCGCTGGCGGACCTCGGCCCCCTGGGCTCCCCCGGGGAGGAGGAGCCGCCGCCCTTCCCCGACGGCGCCGGCGAGGAGCACGCGGCGCCCGAGGACGTGCCCGACGACCTGTTCGCCGGGACGTTCGCCGACCCCTCGGCCGCGCCCGGCGACGCCTTCTACCGCAACGGCGCGCCCAAGCCCGTCGGCGCCCCGGCCCAGTTGCTGGCCGGGCTCAACGAGCAGCAGCGCGCGGCCGTCACGCACAGTGGCTCGCCGTTGCTGATCGTGGCCGGCGCCGGGTCCGGGAAGACGCGGGTGCTCACCCACCGCATCGCGTATCTGCTCGCCGCGCGGTCCGCGCACCCCGGGCAGATCCTGGCGATCACCTTCACCAACAAGGCCGCCGGTGAGATGAAGGAGCGCGTCGAGGAGCTGGTCGGGCCGCGCGCGAACGCGATGTGGGTCATGACGTTCCACAGCGCGTGTGTGCGGATTCTGCGCCGGGAGAGCAAGCTGCTGGGCTTCACCTCCAGCTTCTCGATCTACGACGCGGCCGACGCCAAGCGGCTGATGGCCCTGGTGTGCCGCGATCTCGACCTGGACCCGAAGCGGTTCCCGCCGAAGTCGTTCAGCGCCAAGATCTCCAACCTGAAGAACGAGCTCATCGACCCGGAGGACTTCGCGGCGCAGGCGAGCGACGGGTTCGAGAAGACCCTCGCCGAGGCGTACGCGATGTACCAGGCGCGGCTGCGCGAGGCCAACGCCCTGGACTTCGACGACATCATCATGACGACGGTGCACCTGCTCGACGCGTTCCCGGACGTCGCCGAGCACTACCGCCGCCGGTTCCGGCACGTCCTGGTCGACGAGTACCAGGACACCAACATCGCGCAGTACACGCTGATCCGGCTGCTGGTGGGGGAGCGGGACCCGGCCGAGCTGTGCGTCGTCGGCGACGCCGACCAGTCGATCTACGCGTTCCGCGGCGCCACCATCCGCAACATCCTCCAGTTCGAGCAGGACTTCCCGGACGCCACCACGCTGCTGCTGGAGCAGAACTACCGCTCCACCCAGACGATCCTCTCCGCCGCCAACGCCGTCATCGCGCGCAACGAGGACCGCCGCCCGAAGAACCTGTGGACGAACGAGGGCGCCGGCGCCCGCATCATCGGCTATGTCGCGGACACCGAGCACGACGAGGCGCAGTTCGTCGCCGACGAGATCGACCGGCTGTCCGACGCGGGCGACGCCCGCGCCGGCGATGTCGCCGTCTTCTACCGCACCAACGCCCAGTCCCGTGTCTTCGAAGAGGTCTTCATCCGGGTCGGCCTGCCGTACAAGGTCGTCGGCGGCGTCCGCTTCTACGAGCGCCGCGAGGTCCGGGACGTGCTCGCCTATCTGCGGGTGCTGGCCAACCCCGAGGACACCGTGCCGCTGCGCCGCATCCTCAACGTGCCCAAGCGCGGCATCGGCGACCGCGCCGAGGCGATGGTGGAGGCGCTGGCGTCCCGGGAGCGGATCTCGTTCGCGCAGGCGCTGCGCCGGGTGGACGAGGCGTATGGGATGGCGGCCCGTTCGGCGAACGCGATCAAGCGGTTCAACGCGCTGCTGGAGGGCTTGCGCACGATCGTGGAGTCGGGGGCCGGGCCGGCGACCGTGCTGGAGGCCGTGCTCGAACAGACCGGCTACCTCGCCGAGTTGCAGGCGTCGACGGACCCGCAGGACGAGACCCGCGTGGAGAACCTCCAGGAGCTGGCCGCGGTGGCGCTGGAGTTCGAGCAGGAGCGCGACGAGGCGGGGCCGGGCACGCTGGCCGACTTCCTGGAGCGGGTGGCGCTCGTCGCCGACTCCGACGAGATCCCGGAGAACGAGGGCGACGGCGTCATCACGCTGATGACCCTGCACACCGCCAAGGGCCTGGAGTTCCCGGTGGTGTTCCTGACCGGCATGGAGGACGGCGTCTTCCCGCACATGCGCTCGCTGGGCAAGACCAAGGAGCTGGAGGAGGAGCGGCGGCTGGCGTACGTCGGCATCACGCGCGCCCGCCAGCGGCTGTATGTCACGCGGTCCGCGCTGCGCAGCGCCTGGGGGCAGCCGCAGCACAACCCGCCGTCCCGCTTCCTGGACGAGATCCCCGAGCAGCACATGGAGTGGCGGCGCACGGGCGCGACGGTCGCGCCGGCGCAGGCCGCCCCCGCCGTGCCCTCGTCCGCGCGTGGGCGCCGGGGCGCGAGCGGCTTCGCCACGGGTCGGATGTGTGACCGGCCGGTGGTGGCGCTGGCGCCGGGGGACCGGGTCACACACGACAGTTTCGGTATGGGAACGGTCATTTCGGTGCAGGGAGCGGGCGATCGGGCCGAGGCCACGATCGACTTCGGCGGCGACAAACCCAAGCGACTTCTTCTTCGCTACGCCCCCGTAGAGAAGCTTTGATGCTTAGCCTGTAAGGTTCCCGGTATGTCACAGACCGGGGAAAGGGCTTGTGGTAGCGCCCTTAGGGGCGATTAGCTGCGTGCGGCAATGTTCGTACTCCAGTTCCTTCCGTCCCCGGAGTACGTACCATCTCAGATCCCCAGGGGGAACATATGAGCCAGCCCTGGCAGCAACAGCCGGACGGCGGCGGATACGGACAGCAGCCTCAGCAGCCGGGCGGATACGGCCAGCCGAACCCTTATGGGCAGCCGCCCCAGCAACCGCAGCCGCCTCAGCAGCCCCAGCAGCCGTATGGCCAGCCGCCGCAGCAGGGTTACGGCTACCCGCCGGCCCAGCCGCAGCCGCAGCCTCAGCCGTACGGCGCGCCGGGTGGTGCACCGGGTGGCTGGCCGGCGCCGACGCCGACGCCGTCCGGCGGCCCACCGCAGAACGTCGCGCTGGCGATCGCCGCCGCCGTGGGTGCCACCCTGGTCATGGCGATCATCTACGCGTTCATCTATGACGCGATGTTCGACGAGAACACCGGTGAGGTCTCGCAGATCAGCTACGTGTCGCTCGCCATCGGCGCGGCCGTGGGCGCCGGTCCGGCGTTCCTCGCCAAGAGGAACATCCCGCTCCAGATCGTCGCCGCCGTGCTCGCCCTCGTGGCGGCCGTCTTCGGCGAGTTGTACGGCACGGCGATGATCGTCAGTGAGTACATGACCGGCGGCGAGTGGTCGGCGTTCAAGATCTTCACCGAAGAGTTCGGCAACTTGTGGGACATGTGGCAGGAGACCAACGAAGCGGTCAACTACATCTTCCTGGCGCTGGCCCCGGCCGCCGCCATCGGCATCGGCCAGGCGGTCGCGCGCCGCAGTTGATCATGTGCTGTATTTGATCAAGAGAAGTACCCCGGTGACGGCACGAGTTGTCGCCACTTCGGCGAGGGCCCGCCGCTCCCCCTTGGGAGCGGCGGGCCCTCGCCGTTGAACGCAGGGCAATTTCAGTGTGAACCGGCTTCATAAAACGGTCTCACGGGCACATGAGCCGACCATTCCGGCCGTACATTGCGCCTGGCATGCACAGGAGCGATGAGGCTCGATCACCGTGCGTAGGCGCGGGCCGGGAGGGGAACCGTGGGCGGCCGGAGTGGGGGGCGTCAGGGGGCGACGGCGGCGGTGTTGCGCTGCCAGATCGACAGATCGGGGGACGACGGGGGGTACTACTGGCGGCTGAGCACGCAGAACGGGCGCGTGGTCGCGATTTCCGGGGAGTGCTTCGACGACTACGGCGGCTGTCTGGCGGGGTTCGAGGAGACCTGCCGGTCGGCCGCCGCGTTAGTGGGGACGGTCCGGCACACCGAGGCCCCCTCCGGCTGGACCTGGCAGGCCCGCACCCCCGACGGCCGCCGGCTGGCCCGGTCCGCGCGCACATATGAGCGTCACGCGACCTGCCAGTCGGCGGCCGAACGTTTCCACAGCCTGTTGACAGCGTTTGTCGCGGCGGGCCGGCCCGGCTGGCAGGGCGCCCGGTCGTGAACGGCCGTCGTGAGCGCGGCGTGCGGCCGCTCGGTCCCGAAGTTCCCCCGCGGTGGTGCCTCGTTCACGTTGGCTTCCGCGCCCCGCCCCGGGCCACTGGAAGGTTCCCGGTCGTCAGCAGGGGACCGACGAGGGGAGGGGCCGCCGGTGACCACCAGTACGGAGGCCGTGCCGGACGTACCGCGCCGGCTCAGGGCCGATTCGGGGCTCGGTGACCGGGTGTTCCGGGGAACGCTGCGCGGCGGGGGGCTCCTGGTCCTGGTGATCATGTGCCTGGTCGGCGGCTTCCTGACGTTCCGCGCCTGGGACGCGCTGTCCGAGGCGGGCGGGGCGTTCGTCACGACCGAGGCGTGGGAGCCGTCCGCCGGGAACTTCGGCATCGCGGCCGTGCTGACCGGCACGCTGCTGATCGCCGCGGTGGCCATCGTGATCGCGGTGCCGCTGGCCGTGGGCACGGCCCTGTACATCTCCGAGTACGCGCCGCCCCGGCTGCGCCGCACGCTGATCAGCCTGGTCGACCTGATGGCCGCCGTGCCGTCCGTCGTCTACGGCCTGTGGGGGCTGTTCTACCTCCAGGGCAACGTCATCGGGCTGGCCCGCTGGATCTCCACCTATCTGGGCTGGATCCCGCTGTTCGAAGTGACCGGCGCCGATCCCAAGGACCCGCTGGCAACCGCGACCGTGTACACCGCCTCCACGCTCATCGCGGGAATCGTGGTGGCCATGATGGTCACGCCGATCATCTGCTCCATCATGCGCGAGGTGTTCTCGCAGGCGCCGGTCGGCGAACGCGAGGGCGCCCTGGCGCTGGGGGCCACCCGCTGGGGCATGATCCGCTCGGTGGTCCTGCCGTTCGGCAAGGGCGGCATGATCGGCGGCACCATGCTGGGCCTCGGCCGGGCGCTGGGCGAGACCATCGGCGTCTACATGATCATTTCGCCGGTCTTCGTGATCCAGCCGCACATCCTCCAGACCGGCGGCAACTCCGTCTCCTCGCTGATCGCCCTGCGCTACGGCGAGGCCAGCGACTTCGAGATGTCCGCGCTGATGGCCGCCGGCCTGGCGCTGTTCACGATGACGCTCATCGTCAACTTCGCCGCCTCCTCGATCGTCGCCCGGAGCCGCTCCGGCGCCGAGTCCGACTCCTGAGCACCGGGAAGAGCCGCATGGCAACGATCACACCCACCTCAACTCCCCCCGGATCCACCACACTTCCGGCCCGGCCGACGGCCGGCGAGAGCCGTCCCGAACGGCGGCGGCGCACCGGCACCCTGCGCGCGACCGATGTCTACGCGGCTTGCGGAGCCGCGCTGGCCTCGGTCAGCGTCACGGCCCTGCTGTTCACGCGGCTGACCGCGTTCACCGGCACGATCGGCTTCGTCGTCACCGCCTACCTGCTCTTCCTCGGCCTCTACGCGCTGCTCGTCGCGCAGGACGAGGACGGCCCCGCGGTGCGCGACCGGCTGATGTTCGCGCTGATCCACAGCATGGCCGTGCTGATGCTCTCGGCGCTGGTGTTCGTCGTGGTCTACACCCTGTGGGAGGGCCGCGACGCGCTGCGCCATCTGAACTTCTTCACCGAGGACATGACCGACGCGGGCCCGCTGGAGCCGCTGACCGTGGGCGGCATCCGGCACGCGGTGTTCGGCACGCTGATCGAGATCGCCGTCGCGCTGGCCATCACCATCCCCACCGGCCTGCTGTGCGCGGTGTTCCTCAACGAGGTGCCCGGCCGGTTCGCCCGGTTCGTGCGCACCATCGTGGAGGCCATGACGGCGCTGCCGTCGGTCGTCGCCGGCCTGTTCATCTACGCCATGGCGATCCTGGCCCTGGGGATGGAGAAGTCCGGCCTGGCGGCGGGCCTGGCGATCTCCGTGATGATGCTGCCGATCATCATCCGCTCCGCCGACGTCGTCATCCGGCTGGTGCCCGGCGCTCTGCGCGAGGCGGCCTACGCCACCGGCGCGCCCCGCTGGCGCACGGTCTGGCACGTCGTGCTGCCCACCGCCCGCTCCGGGCTGACCACCTCGGTGATCCTCGGCACCGCGCGCGGCGTCGGGGAGACCTCCCCGGTGCTGCTGACCGCCGGCTACGCCACGGCCACCAACACCGATCCGCTGCACGGCGCGATGACCTCGCTGCCGCTGGCCGCGTTCCAGCTCGTCAAGTCCCCCGAACCGACCTATATCGCCCGCGGCTTCGGGGCCGCCGCCGTTCTCATGGCGCTGGTCCTGCTGCTCTTCGTGCTCGCCCGCCTGCTCGGCGGCCGGGGCCCGGGGCAGCTCAGCCGCCGCCAGGAACACCGGCGCGTCCTCGGCTCGGCAAAGGACCTGCGCCGCATCGAATCCCGCATGGCCGGGCCCAGCGCCCGGGACTCCCGCCAGGAAACCGCAAGGAGCCAGCCGTGATGTCCGCCCATCCGCCCACCGCCGGTGCGCCGCCGTCCCCGAGGAGGGCACGCAGGCTGCTGACCGGGGTCGCGCTGCTGCTGTGCGTGCTGCTCTCGGTCGACCTGCCGCACGCCTACGGGGCCACCTACGTCCGGGTCAGCGGCGCGGGATCCACCTGGAGCCAGAACGCGCTCGACCAGTGGCGGCGCAACGTCTCCCAGTACGGCATGCCCGTCGAGTACGAGGGCACCGGGTCCTCCAACGGCCGCCAGCAGTTCCGCAACGGCACCGTGGACTACGCCGTCTCCGAAATCCCCTATGGCCTGCGGGACTTCGGCCAGGTCGACACCCCGCCCAGCCGCGGCTACGCCTATATGCCGATCGTGGCCGGCGGCACCTCGTTCATGTACAACCTCAAGATCGGCGGCCGGCGCGTCACCAATCTGCGGCTGTCCGGCGAGGTGCTGACCAAGATCTTCACCGGGCAGATCGCCATGTGGAACGACCCGGGGATCCGCGAGGACAACCCCGGCCTCGCCCTCCCGGCCCGCCGCGTGGTGCCCGTGGTCCGCTCCGACGGCTCGGGCACCACCGCGCAGTTCACGCTGTGGATGTCGAAGATGCACGGCGGCCTGTGGAACGACTACTGCCGTGCGGCGGGCAAGGATACCCCCTGCGGCATGACCTCCTATTACCCGACCATCGCCGGCCGCGGCTTCGTCTCCCAGTCCGGCTCGCTGGGCGTCTCCGGCTATGTCAGCCAGGACTACGCGGAGGGCGCGATCACCTATGTCGAGTACTCCTACGCCCAGAACCGCAACTTTCCCGTGGCCAAGGTGCTCAACGCGGAGGGTTACTACGTGGCGCCGACCGCGTCGGCCGTCGCCGTGGGACTGACGCGCGCCCGGATCAACGAGGACCAGAATTCCAGCCAGTACCTCACGCAGAACCTGGACAACGTCTACCGCCACAACGACCGGCGCACCTATCCGCTGTCCAGCTACAGCTATATGATCCTGCCCACCGAGGAAGAGGCCGGCCCTCACCCGGAACACCCATAGCCGACCGGTGGCCGAGCCGGTCGGGCGAAGACTGCGGGGCGTCGTCCCCGCCCTGCTGGCGCTGGCGCTCGGCGCCGGCGCGGTGGTCGTGGGGACCGCTGCCCCCGCCAGCGCGGCGCTGCCGGGCACGGTGACTCCCGCCGAGTCCACCGGCCTCACCACCGACACCCCGATGTTCACCGAGGCCACGGTCTCCGAGGCGTGCCCCGAGCACTACCGGGCGCGCGTGGGCGTCTTCCTGGCCGTGGACGGCCTGGAGCGGTACCTCGCCGCCTCGACGACCGTCGGCGCCCCCTATGACCAGGCGCCCTTCACCTTCGGCATGCCCGCCACCGGCACCCGGTCCCTGGCGTCCTGGCTCGGCACGACCGGCGCCGACGGCACCTACGAGATCCGGGTCCGCTGCATGCCGGCCGCCGGCGACCCCGACCACCCCGTGGACGCCACGCTCTACTTCCCGTTTTTGATCCAGGTCACCGGGGAGAACTGGGAGCTGGTCCGGGCCGACCCGGAGGCGACGGAGCTGACCGTGACGGCCGAGCCCGCCGGCCAGGTCGTCGTCAACAAGGAGTACAGCCTCACCGCCCGCGTGACGCCCGCCGGGGCCGCGGGCACCGTCGAGTTCGAGCGGAGCGGCCGGCCCCTGGGCACCGTCACCGTGACGGACGGCGTCGCCGTGCTGGAGGAGCGGGCCGGGGCGAACCCGGCCTCCGAGCCGGTGACCGCCACCTTCCAGGCCTCCGACGTGGCGGCGTACGCGCCGAGCACCACGACGTTCTCCTACCCGGTGGTGGCCGAGGCCTCCATGGACGTTCGTGACGAGAACGAGGACGTCATCGCGCCGGAGTCGACCCTGGAGCCCGGGCAGACCCTGACCATCATCGCCACCGGATACACGGCGGCCGAGACGGTCGAGGTCGCCATCGCGGACAGCGACGCCGAGTTCGAGAACGCGACCGCCGACGCCACCGGATCGGTGACCGGCTACGAGCTGACCATCCCCGAGGACCTGGCCGACGGCGACTACGCCCTGACCATGACCGGGGCCACCGGCGGCACCGTCAACACCTTCGCGTTCTCCATCGGCGACGAGGGCGACGAGGGCGACGAGGGCGACGAGGGCGGCCAGGACGGCGACGGCGACGAGGGCGGCCAGGACGGCGACGCAGGCGGCGCCGACGCCGGCGGGCAGCGCGGCGACGCGGGCGGCGCCGGTGCGCTCGGCGGCTCCGACGGCGGTTCCCTCGGCGGCGACGCCGGGGGCGGCGGGGGCGGCGGCCAGGGGCCGCTGGCCTCCACGGGCAGCAGCGTCCTCTCGCTCGGCATCCTCTCCGCGCTGCTGATCGGCGCCGGTGCCGTGGTCGTCCACCGCGCCCACCGCTCCGGCCGGCTGCGCGTCTTCGGCCCGCCCACGCGCGGCTGACGCACGTCCCACCCACCGGACCGCCGGGCGGCCCCACCGCCGCCCGGCGGCTCCCACCCAAGGAGTCCACACCGTGAGCGTGACGACGCAAGCACGGCCCGAGGCGCCCCCCGAACCGCCGCCGTCCGACGCGCGGTTCGTGATCCCGGGCGTCGCGCTGCTGATCCTGGCCGCGCTGCTGCTCGGCTTCGCCGGCAACCTCCTCCTCGTCGGCCACCTCCAGCACGCCCGCGCCCAGCAGACCGGCTACGCCGAACTGCGCGAGCAACTGGCGTTCGGCACCGCGCCGGTGGGCCGGACCGACATCGACGGCGAGGTGCTGTCTCCCGGAACCCCCGTCGCCCTGCTGCGCATCGGGGCGATCGGCCTGCGCGAGGTGGTCTTCGAGGGCACCACCTCCGACGTCCTGATGTCCGGCCCCGGCCACCGCCGCGACACCGTGCTGCCCGGCCAGGCCGGCACCAGCGTCGTCATGGGCCGGCAGTGGGGCTACGGCAGCCCGTTCCTCCACCTCGACGAGCTCGGCCCGGGGGACACCATCGAGATCACCACCGGCCAGGGCGAACACACCTACCGGGTCACCGGTCTGCGCCGCCCCGGCGACCCGGTGCCCGAACCGGCCGGCACCGGCCAGGGCAGGCTCACCCTCATCACCGCCACCGGCGGCCCCTACACCCCCTCCGGCGTGCTGCGCGTGGACGCCGAGCTGACCACCGACGTGTTTCCGACGCCCGCCCGGGTCATTCCCACCGGCGCCGTCGGCGAGGCCGAGGACGCCCTCAAGGGCGACGACTCCGCCTGGACCCCGACCCTGCTGTGGAGCCAGGCCCTGCTGCTCGCCGCCGCCGGCGTCGCCTGGGCCCACCGCCGCTGGGGCCGCTGGCAGGCGTGGATCACCGGCGTGCCCGTGCTCGGCGCCATCACCGTCGCGCTGTCCGGCACCCTCACCCGGCTGCTGCCCAACCTGCTCTGAAAGGCAAACCGTTTCCATGGCAACGACGACCACGACCAGCACCACCGCGCCGCTGCCCGCGCTCGGCGGCGACTCCACCCCGGCCTCCCTCGAAGCGCGGGACGTCTCCGCCTGGTTCGGCGACCACAAGGTCCTGGACCGGGTCTCGCTGACGATGCCCGCCCAGCAGGTGACCGCCCTGATCGGCCCCTCCGGCTGCGGCAAGTCCACTTTCCTGCGGATCCTCAACCGCATGCACGAGCTCATCGGTTCGGCCGCGCTGGCCGGCCAGGTGCTGCTCGACGGCGCGGACATCTACGACCGCGGCCGGCGCATCACACACGCCCGCCGCCAGATCGGGATGGTCTTCCAGAAGCCCAATCCGTTTCCCGCGATGTCCATTTACGACAACGTGCTGGCCGGACTGAAGCTGAACGGCGTCCGCGCCACCCGGCGGGAGCGCGACGGCCTGGTCGAGGAGTGCCTGACCAGGGCCGGGCTGTGGAAAGAGGTCCGCGACCGGCTGCGCCAGCCCGGCGGGGCGCTCTCCGGCGGCCAGCAGCAACGGCTGTGCATCGCCCGCTCCCTGGCCGTCCGCCCGCGCGTGCTGCTGATGGACGAGCCGTGCTCCGCGCTGGACCCCACCTCCACCCGCCGCATCGAGCAGACCATTCACGAGCTGTCGCAGGAGGTGACCATCGTGATCGTCACCCACAACATGCAGCAGGCGCAGCGCGTCTCGGACCAGTGCGCGTTCTTCCTCGCCGAGCAGGGCACCCCGGGCCTGATCGTCGAACACGGCCCGACCGGCGCCATGTTCACCAGCCCGCGCGACAACCGGACCGCCGACTACGTCAACGGCCGCTTCGGCTGAGGAGGGAGCGCCATGGCCGCAACCGGCCACCGCGTCCGCGCCGCCCTCGGCGCGGCCCTGTGCCTCGCCGCGCTCGGCGCCTGCGGGCGGGGCGCGGCCGGGGAAACCCCGGCGCCGGAGCCGGCCGCCGCCGCCCGTCCGGTCGAGTCGCCGGCCCCGGAAGGCCGGGCCGCGTCGCCCGAGCCGCAGGCGCCGCCGGAGCCGACCGCGCCCCCCGCCGAGCAGACACCGCCCGAACGGCCCCCGGAGCCGTCTCCGGAGCCGTCCCCCGAGCGGTCACCGGAGCGGAACGAGGAGCCCGAGCCCGAACCGGCCCCGGCCGCCTCCGGCCCCGCACCCGAACCGGCGTCGTCCGCGTCCGGCCCGGCACCCGGCCCGGACGTCACCACCCTCACCATCGGCGAGTGGTCGCGCCCGCTGATCCGCGGCGACCAGTCGGACGTGGACCGCTGCCGGGAGGCCGTGCTGTTCACCGGACCCGAGCCCGGGCAGGGGAACGGCGCGGACATGGACACCTCGGTCATCGTGGGCCACGACCACTGCGGATTCGACCTGTTCGCCACCCTGCCCGAGGGCACCGAGGTGGTGATCACCGGCCCCCGGGGCACGCTGCGCTACGAGGCGTACGGCCACCATGTCACGCCCGGCCAGGGCGGCCCCGACCACGGCCTCTACTGGGGCGACATCACCCTCCAGACGTGCGTCGGCCCGGACACCGGCTTCAGCTATCTGCGCCGGACGGGGCCGTGAACGGCGCGCGGCCTACGTGGGTTCGAGGCCCTTGCCGCGCAGCCAGGTGAGCGGGTCGACGGGCGAGCCGCCGCCCGGCCGGACCTCGAAGTGCAGATGGGGGCCGGTGGAGGTGCCCGAGTTCCCCGAGTAGGCGATCACCGTGCCCGCCTGCACCCAGCCGGAGGTGTAGACGTGGCTGCTCAGGTGCGCGTACCAGGTCTCCGTGCCGTCGGGGGCGGTCAGGATGGTCATGTTGCCGTAACTGGGGTGGTACTGCGTGCTGATGGAGCCGTCGGTGGCGGCCCGCACCGAGGTGCCGTAGCTGACCGGGAAGTCGATACCGGTGTGCGTGGACATCCAGTTGATGCCGGACTGGCCGAAGTACGCGCTCAGCCCGTGCTGTTCCACCGGCAGGAAGAACTTGGGGCGCAACGCCTCCAGCCGCGCGGCCTCCGCCGCCGCCGCCTCCGCCTCGGCCTCCTGCTGGGCCTCCAGGTCGATGCGGCCCTGGGTGCGGCTGGCCCGGTCGGCGTAGTCGGTGGCGGCCGCCGACAGGCCGGTGAGCTGGGTGTCGAACTGCTCGTTGGCGGCGACCTGCCGCACCTCGCCGGGGTCCGGCTGCGCCACCGGCGCCGGCTCGCCGCCGCGCCCGCCGTCGGACTCGGAGACGGTCGCGGCGGTGGCGACGGCGGTGACGCCCAGCACACAGAGGGAGGGCGCGGCGACGCTCAGGAACGCCGAGCGGCGCGGCCGGGACGTCCGCCGCCGGCCACGGCCCGCCGGCCGGCGCTCACCCACGACGGGCTCCGGCTCCGGCTCCGGCTCGGCATCAACATCGGTGTCAAGGTCGGCGTAGGCGTCGGGAACGGGCTCGGCCTCCGCCCGGAGCTCCGGCTCCCAGGCCGGCTCGGCGGCGAACTCCGCGTCCCCGCCGGTCACTTCATCGAGGGACGGCTCGGCGTGCCCGGCCTGCTCGGGGTACACGGGGTACGCGCCGGAGTCGTACACGTCCGACTCGTACTGCCCGTACTGCTGCCCGAACTGCTCGTATCCCGGCGTCAGATCGCCCTGGCCGCCGGTGCCGTACGCCTGTCCGTCCCAGCCGTAACCCGCGGCCGGCTGCGGCTCGGCGACCGGATAACCGCCGCTGTCCCAGCCGCCGTTGGCATACGCGTCCTGTCCGTGCCACGGGTACCCGCCGGGATATCCATCGTGGTAACTCCCGCCCGGGTCGGGCATGTCGTACCCGGCGTGGGAGCCGTAGCCGGAATAATCCGAGTGCCCGGAGACTTCCGACAACAGACGATCGCTCACCGACTACGCCTTTCGGCTCGACAACAGGAGCTGGGCCGACGGGGCCCAGGCGGCTGCGGTTCGGCCGTGACTGTACCCGGCGGTACGCGGCAGCCACAATCTTTCGCGGGCTGTTCGCGGGTTTCCCGCACGCCGAAACGGGCAATCACCCGCCTTTCGGCGGGCGCGGCCATGGATACCGCACGACTCGTTCGAATAGCGTTCGAATTATTGGCGTCTTCCGATGGTGTGATTTCCCCCTCCGGGGACTGCCGTGCCCCCGCTCCCGTGGGCGATGCTGTTGTCAACGTTCGTTAACCGGGTCCTGGGAGGCTCACATGGGTGTATCGGGTCCGATTCGCGTCGTGATCGCCAAGCCGGGTCTCGACGGGCACGACCGCGGGGCCAAGGTGATCGCCCGCGCGCTGCGCGACGCCGGTATGGAGGTCATCTACACGGGCCTGCACCAGACGCCGGAGCAGATCGTCGACACCGCGATCCAGGAGGACGCGGACGCCATCGGCCTGTCGATCCTCTCCGGCGCGCACAACACGCTCTTCGCCCGCGTCCTGGAGCTGCTGCGGGAGCGGGACGCGGCCGACATCACCGTCTTCGGCGGCGGCATCATCCCGGAGGCCGACATCCCGCCCCTGAAGGAGGCAGGCGTGGCCGGCATCTTCACCCCCGGCGCGCCCATGGGAGAGGTGGTGGAGTGGGTCCGCGGAACCTTGTCGGAACGGGCCGCCCGGGGCGGATTGTGACAGGACTCACCACTCCGGTGTGACCCAGGATTTAAGCGGCCCGCGAGAGCACGGATACGCTCGACTCCGGACATGCCGCGTGCGCTCGACGTCGCCTCGCAACGCGGCCACGCGGCACGCCCACGCTGACAACGACCGCGAGACCACTGATTGAGGGACGGACGCGCGTGGACCTGTTCGAGTATCAGGCGAGGGACCTCTTCGCCAAGCATGGCGTACCGGTGCTGGCCGGAGAAGTCATTGACACGCCCGAGGCGGCGCGTGAGGTGGCCGAGCGGCTCGGCGGTCGCGCGGTCGTCAAGGCCCAGGTGAAGACCGGCGGGCGTGGCAAGGCCGGCGGCGTCAAGCTGGCCGCCGACCCCGAGGACGCCGTCGCCAAGGCCGGGGCCATTCTGGGCATGGACATCAAGGGCCACACGGTCCACCGCGTCATGCTGGCGGAGACGGCGGACATCGCCGAGGAGTACTACGTCTCCATCCTCCTGGACCGCACCAACCGCACCTTCCTCGCCATGGCCTCCGTCGAGGGCGGCGTGGAGATCGAGGAGGTCGCGGCGACGAACCCCGAGGCGCTGGCGAAGATCCCGGTGGACGCCATCGACGGCGTGACCGAGGCCAAGGCGCGCGAGATCGTCGAGGCGGCCCGTTTCCCGGCCGAGATCGCCGACCAGGTGGTCGACGTTCTCCAGAAGCTGTGGACGGTGTTCGTCAAGGAGGACGCGCTCCTGGTCGAGGTCAACCCGCTCGTCAAGACCGGCGACGGGAAGATCATCGCGCTGGACGGCAAGGTGTCCCTGGACGCCAACGCCGAGTTCCGGCAGCCGGAGCACGCCGCCCTGGAGGACCGGGCCGCGGCGAACCCGCTGGAGGCCGCCGCCAAGGAGCGCGGGCTCAACTACGTGAAGCTGGAGGGTGGCACCGTCGGCATCATCGGCAACGGCGCAGGCCTCGTGATGAGCACCCTGGACGTCGTCGCCTACGCCGGTGAGGCGCACGGCGGCGTCAAGCCCGCCAACTTCCTGGACATCGGCGGCGGCGCGTCCGCCGAGGTGATGGCCAACGGCCTGGAGATCATCCTGGGCGACCCGGATGTCCGGTCCGTCTTCGTGAACGTCTTCGGCGGCATCACCGCCTGCGACGCCGTGGCGAACGGCATCGTCCAGGCCCTGGAGCTGCTCAAGTCCAAGGGTGAGGAAGTGTCCAAGCCCCTGGTCGTGCGGCTGGACGGGAACAACGCCGAGCTCGGCCGCAAGATCCTCACCGACGCCGACCACCCGCTGGTCGAGCAGGTGGACACCATGGACGGAGCGGCCGACCGCGCCGCCGAGCTGGCCGCGAAGTAGCGCGAAGTAAAGGAACCGAGACAACCATGGCTATCTTCCTCACCAAGGACAGCAAGGTCATCGTCCAGGGGATGACCGGCTCCGAAGGGCAGAAGCACACGCGGCGGATGCTGGCGGCCGGCACGAACATCGTCGGCGGCGTGAACCCGCGCAAGGCCGGCCAGAAGGTCGACTTCGACGGCGCCGAGGTTCCCGTCTTCGGCGGCGTGAAGGAGGCCATCGAGGCCACCGGCGCGGACGTCACCGTGATCTTCGTCCCGGAGAAGTTCACCAAGGACGCGGTCGTCGAGGCCATCGACGCGGAGATCCCGCTGGCCGTCGTGATCACCGAGGGCATCGCGGTGCACGACACCGCGAACTTCTGGGCGTACGCCGGCAAGAAGGGCAACAAGACCCGCGTCATCGGCCCCAACTGCCCCGGCCTCATCACCCCCGGCCAGTCCAACGCGGGCATCATCCCGGCCGACATCACCAAGCCCGGCCGCATCGGGCTGGTCTCGAAGTCCGGCACGCTGACCTACCAGATGATGTACGAGCTGCGGGACATCGGCTTCAGCTCCTGCGTCGGCATCGGCGGCGACCCGATCATCGGGACCACGCACATCGACGCGCTCGCCGCGTTCGAGGCGGACCCCGAAACCGACCTGATCGTGATGATCGGCGAGATCGGCGGCGACGCCGAGGAGCGGGCCGCGGACTTCATCAAGGCCAACGTCACCAAGCCGGTCGTCGGCTACGTGGCCGGGTTCACCGCGCCCGAGGGCAAGACGATGGGCCACGCCGGCGCGATCGTCTCCGGCTCCTCCGGCACGGCGCAGGCCAAGAAGGAGGCCCTGGAGGCCGCCGGCGTCAAGGTCGGCAAGACGCCTTCCGAGACCGCTCGGCTGGCTCGCGAGCTGCTCAGCGCCTGATCGTTCGCAGCGCCTGATCACCAGCAAGGCCCGAAAGGCCCCGGCGGTCCCCGTGCCCGCCGGGGCCTTCGCCATGCCCGGCCGGTCCTAGGCCCGGTCCGGCCGATCTTGCCGGGCCCGCGACGCCTGGCACGCACGCTCGCTGCGTTGCCGAATCGCGCGAGTACGGCCAAGTACGAGCTGCGATCCGGCGCCTTGCGATCGCACGCACCAGACGCCGCGGGCTGATCCGACAAGACCGACCGGACAGGACCTGGGCCGTTCAGACGGGCAGCACCGAGGCGGCCGTCACCGCCGCCACCGCGCCCAGTACCAGCGCCAGGGCGCCCCACGTCCGGCGGCGCGTGCCGCGTTCGCTCGCCGTCCGCAGGTACACCGCCGGGCGCGTTCGGACCGGCTGGCCCGCGGCGAAGCCGGCCAGCAGCTCGTTCAGCAGTGGGCCCCGTTCCTCCGGCGGCGCGTCCGCCAGCCGGGGCAGCCGCTCGCTCAGCGCCTCCCGGGCGTGCTGCACACGGCACGCGGTGGCGCGGGTCGTGGCCTCGGTCTCGGCGGCGGTCTCCGGCAGGCCGAGCCCGACGCCGTCGTGCAGCAGGAGGCTGCGCCGGTAGGTGCGCGGGAGGCTGAGCAGCGCCTCCAGCAGCACCCGGTCCTCGGGCGGCACCGCCCGCAGGTCACCGTGCCGCCGCCCGGGCAGCAGCCGGTGCCACGGCGCGAGCGCGTACTCGTACGTCGCCGCCCGCACCCAGCTCGCCGGGTCCCGGTCGCGGGCGACCTCGGGCCAGCGTTCCCAGGCCAGCCGGAAGGCGTGGGCCACCGCGCGTTCGGCCAGCCGCCGGTGGCCGCAGAGGAGGAACGCCTGTCGGGTGAACGAACTCGCGTGCCGGGCGTAGAGCCGGTCGAACGCGGCGGCTGGCCCCTTGGTCACCATGGGTCACGCCCAGAAGAGGCAAAAAAGAGCATAGGCGTATATTGAGCGACACAGCGGTGAAAACCCGTTACCTCCGGACTCCGGGTGTTGTTGGCAGCATGGCCGCGTGCGACACGTTCTCCGGCGGACCGCCGTGCTCAGCCCCACCCGTTGCCGATGGCTGCTGGAGGGGCTGCTCGCCGCCGGGCTCGGACTCGGCGCGCTCGCCGCGCTCGTCCTGCTGCTGTGGACCCTCTCGCCGCACCCGGACGGCGGCGCCGACGAGGCCCTGGCCATCGCCGCCGACCTGTGGCTGCTGGCGCACGGCACCGAACTGCTGCGCACCGGAACGCTGGACGGCCCGCCCGCGCCCATCGGGCTCACCCCGCTGCTGCTGACCGCGCTGCCCGGCTGGCTGCTCCACCGCGCGGTGCGGGCCGCCGACTGGGAGCCGGAGCCGGTGCGGGCGGCGGAGGCCGCGCTGTGGATCAGCGGCGGCTATCTCCTGGCGGGCGCGGTGGCCCTGGGGCACACCCAGCGCTTCGCCATCAGCGGCCAGCCCCTGAGCGCGGCCGTCCACGTGCCCGCGTTCGCGCTCGCCGTCACCCTGGTCTCGGCCTGGGCCGTCAGCGGCCCGCCGGGCGGCCGGCTGGTGGCCCGCCTGCCGCGCCTGCCGCGCAGGGCCTTCGACGGCCGCCGGCTGCGCGCCGCGGCCCGGGTCGCCGCCGCGGGCGTCGCCGCCTGCTGCGGCGCGGGCGCGCTGCTCGCGCTCGGCGGCCTCGTCGCGGGCGCGGGCGCCGCGCAGGACACCCTCGGCCAGCTCAGCGGCGACTGGTCCGGCCGGCTCGCCGTGCTGCTGCTCACTCTGACCCTGGTCCCCAACGCCGCCGTCTGGGGCGCCGCCTACGGCCTGGGCCCCGGCTTCACGCTCGGCGCGGGCAGCGCCGTCGGGCCGCTCGCCGTCGCCGGCGAACCGAAGCTGCCGCCGTTCCCGCTGCTGGCCGACCTGCCCGCCGGCACCCCCGGGAACCCGTTTCTGTGGACGGCCGTCGCCCTCGTTCCGGCGGCGGCCGTGCTGGTCACCGCCCGGTACGCGGCGCACGCGGCCGTGCCCGTGCGCGGAGAACGGGCCACCGCGTCCGGCTGGGCCGGCACCGCGCTCACCGCGCTGCTCGCGGCCCTGGCCACCGGGGCGGCGCTGACCCTGCTGGCCGCGCTGGCCGGCGGGCCGCTGGGCACCGGGGCGCTGGCCTCGTTCGGCCCGGACCACTGGCTGACCGGCGCCGCCGCGGCGGCCTGGACGGCCGCCCTCGGCACCCCGCTCGCCCTGGTGCTGCGCGCGCTACGGCTGCGCCGGCCCCGCTCGGCGGTCCCGGCCCCGGTCCCGGCGCCGCAGCCGCGCCGCGCCCCGGCCCCCAACCGGCGGCGCCGCGCCCGCCGCCGCCCGGACCCGGCCGACGCCTGGCACACGACCGCGGCCCGGCGCACGCGCTGGGCCGCGCTGAAGAAGACCTCCGGCACGCTCTTCCCGGAACTCCCCGGCGAACGCCGGGAACACGAGGACGCTCCCGGGGGCCCGCGTTAGTCCTGTTCGCCCAGGATCGGGCGGAGCTGGCTGGGCAGCAGCTCCTCGCACGCCTGCCGCGACGGCGTGGTCAGGGCCTCGTCGACGCAGTCGAAGTAGTCCTTGTAGACGAGCTGAACGGTGTAGGTGGCGGCCACGATCAGCAGCGCCGCGGACGCCAGCACGATGCCGGAGACCGCCGCCGCGAACTGCGGGCGCGCGCCCCGGGGCGCGGCGCCGGTCGGGCCGGGCTCCGGCGGCGCGGGCGGGGACGGCCTCCCCTCCAGCGCCTCCACGCGCCGGTTGCGCGCCTCCGGGGTCTCCTTCGGGCCGCCGCGCAGCGCGCTGATGCCCCAGTACAGGGAGAGCGAGCCGAGCAGCAGCGCCAGCCACTCCCAGCCGAGCAGCCCGCCGAACACGCCCCACATGCCCGCCAGTACGGAGTACCGCGCGTGCCGCTGCGCCGGGTCGGAAGGGTCCCAGCGCGTGCCGCCGCCCAGGCCGCCGGGCCGCCGGTCCTGGTCGCCCGGCGGCTCGCCGAAGCCGCCGTTGCCGCGGCCCGGCTGGCGCCTGCTCCACTGGCTGCCCCAGCGCTGCCGCTGGTCGTCCTGCTCGCCGCCCTGCTCCGAGCCCTCCGGAAGACGTGGCTGCCACGGCCGGTCGGGCTGTCCCTCGGGCGGCGGGGCGAAGGGGTTGTCCTCTCCTTCGGGCCGGTCCTGCTGGCCGGAGGCGCGGCGTCGGTCGGTCATCGTGGTCGTCGAATCTCCCTGCTCGGTGCCGCTCGTTTCGGCCGGTGCCATCGACCGTACCTGGCCCGGCGGCACCACGGGACAGGGGGACGGATGCGTGCCGGTATCGTTGCGGGGAAGCCCCCCAGAGAAAGACCCCCATCGTGGCTGCTGCCCCCGAGCGAACGTCTCCGGCGCGCGTCGTCGTCCTCGTCTCCGGTTCGGGCACCAATCTCCAGGCGCTGCTCGACGCCATCGCCCGGCAGGGGCCGGCCTACGGCGCCGAGGTGGTGGCCGTCGGCGGTGACCGCGCGGACATCGAGGGCCTGCGCCGCGCCGAGCGCGCCGGGCTGCCCACCTTCGTGTGCCGGGTGCGGGACTTCGCCACCCGTCAGGAGTGGGACCAGGCGCTGGCCGAGGCGGTCGCCGCCCACCGGCCCGACCTGGTGGTCTCCGCGGGCTTCATGAAGATCGTCGGGCCCGCGTTCCTCGCGCGCTTCGGCGGCCGGTTCCTCAACACGCACCCGGCGCTGCTGCCGAGCTTCCCCGGCGCGCACGGGGTGCGCGACGCGCTCGACTACGGCGCGAAGGTCACCGGATGCACCGTCCATTTCGTGGATGCCGGTGTGGACAGCGGTCCGGTCATCGCCCAGGAGGCGGTGCCCATCCGGGAGGAGGACGACGAGAGCACGCTCCACGAGCGCATCAAGCAGGTGGAACGGCGCCTCCTCGTCGACGTCGTGGGCCGCCTCGCCCGCGACGGGTACAGCATCAAGGGACGAAAGGTGTTTATCCCGTGACCGCGGAAGAGACGAAGCGGCCCATCCGCCGCGCGCTGGTCAGCGTCTACGACAAGACGGGGCTGGAGGAGCTGGCGGGCGGTCTCCACGCGGCCGGGGTGCGGATCGTGTCCACCGGCTCGACGGCCGCGCGGATCGCCGCCGCCGGGGTGCCGGTCACCGCCGTCGAGGAGCTCACCGGATTCCCCGAGTGCCTGGACGGCCGGGTGAAGACGCTGCACCCGCGCGTGCACGCGGGCATCCTGGCCGACCTGCGGCTGCCCGCCCACCGCGAGCAGTTGGCGGAGCTGGAGATCGAGCCGTTCGACCTGGTCGTGGTCAACCTCTACCCGTTCCAGCTCACCGTCGAGTCCGGTGCCACGCCCGACGAGTGCGTCGAGCAGATCGACATCGGCGGTCCGTCCATGGTGCGCGCCGCCGCCAAGAATCACCCGTCCGTGGCCGTGGTCACCGACCCCGCGCGGTACGGCGACGTGCTGGCCGCCGCCGCGGGCGGTGGCTTCACGCTGGGTGAGCGGCGCGGGCTGGCCGCCCAGGCGTTCGCGCACACGGCGGCCTACGACACCGCCGTGGCCGCCTGGTTCGCCCAGCGGGAGGCGGCGGAGCCGGCCGAGGGCGAGCTGTTCGTCGGCGAGGCGCGGCTGTCGTTCTCGCTGGAGCGCGTGCTGCGCTACGGGGAGAACCCGCACCAGGCCGCCGCGCTCTACGGCGACGGCACCCGCACCGGGCTGGCCGCGGCCGAGCAACTGCACGGCAAGGAGATGTCGTACAACAACTACGTGGACACCGAGGCCGCCCGCCGGGCCGCCTACGACCACGAGCTGCCGTGTGTGGCGATCATCAAGCACAGCAACCCGTGCGGGATCGCCGTCGGCGCGGACGTCGCCGAGGCGCACCGCAAGGCGCACGCCTGTGACTCGCTGTCCGCCTACGGCGGCGTGATCGCGGCCAACCGGCCGGTGTCGGTCGCCATGGCCGAGCAGGTGGCGGAGATCTTCACCGAGGTCATCGTGGCCCCCGGCTACGAGGACGGCGCCGTCGAGGTGCTGGCCCGCAAGAAGAACATCCGGGTGCTGCGCTGCCCCGAACCGCCCACCGCCGCCACCGAGTACCGGCCCATCGACGGCGGCACGCTCGTGCAGGTCACCGACCGGCTCCAGGCGCCGGGCGACGACCCGGCCCAGTGGCGGCTGGTCGCCGGGGAGGCGCTGCCGGAGGGCGAGCTGGCCGAGCTGGCCTTCGCGTGGCGCGCCTGCCGGGCGGTCAAGTCCAACGCGATCCTGCTGGCCCGGGACGGCGCCACCGTCGGCGTCGGCATGGGCCAGGTCAACCGGGTGGACTCCGCCCGGCTCGCGGTCGCGCGCGCGGGTGCCGAGCGGGCGGCGGGGTCGTACGCCGCCTCGGACGCGTTCTTCCCGTTCCCGGACGGGCTGGAGGTGCTCACCGAGGCGGGCGTCAAGGCCGTGGTGCAGCCGGGCGGTTCGGTGCGGGACGAGGCGGTGATCGAGGCCGCGCGCGCCGCCTCGGTCACCATGTACCTCACCGGGACGCGGCACTTCTTCCACTGAGCGCACTGAGCACCGGCCCGCGGCGCGTCACGGCTGCGGGCGGTGCAGCAGCGCGACCAGGACCTCGTGCAGCACCTCGTGGTCGCGCGGGTCGAACAGCCGGAACGGGCCGCCGTCCACCGTGTACCACTCGTCGGCGCCCGCGTAGCGGATCCGCATGGTCAGGTCGCCGTCGGCGTCGGCATCGGTGTGCAGCTCCAGCTCACCGGTGACAACGCCGACTTCCTTGGTCATCAGGCCGCCGGGCGGCGCGGTGAGGACGGAGAATCTTTCGGTCATGGCGGATATTCCAGCAGGAGTTGGGCCTCCGCTGGAACGCCATCAGCCCCCGGTGCCCGACCGCAAACCGAACGCCGCCGTCGCGCACCGGAGTTGACCCGGCGAACGACGGCGGCGAAGGGTTGGCGGCAGGCGCTCAGACGGCCAGCGGGAGCTGCGTGCCCGCGGGCGGCGACTGGTAGTGCTGGTTGATCTTGTTGATCTCGCCCTGGTAGTAGATGACGTGCGTCGCCAGCAGGATGTACAGCACCGCGCCCAGGGCCGGGCTGCACGTCGGCGGCAGGCCCGCGGCCCGCTGCGCGGCGGCGATCCGCTTGCCGGTGTTGTACGCCGTCATGAACGGCGGGATCAGCAGGTAGGCGCCCGGGAAGATCGCCAGCACGCTGGCCGCCGGGTTGACCCTGATCCGGGGGTCGAACTGGTTCAGCTCCCGCTGGATCTTGGCCCACCACACCAGGAAGTAGATGCCCAGGGTGATCAGCCCGAGGCCCCAGGTCGCACCCGGGCCGCGCGTGGGCATCGCCTGGCCGAAGCCGACCGGCTGGCCCGGCATGCCCGGCGGCACCGGAGCCTGCTGCGGATACGGCGCGGGCAGCCCGCCGGCCTGCTGCGGCGGGTACGGGGCCGGCTGCTGCGGCGGGTACGGACTGGCCGACTGGGTGGGGGCGTTCGGCACCGCCCCCGGCGAGTAGGGTCCGGGCTGCGGGGCGCCGCCCTGCGGCGCGTACGGCCCCGGCTGTCCGCCGGGAGGCACCGGCCCTTGCGGCGGCGGGCCGGGAGGCGTCTGGTAGTTGCTCACGTCTGTGGGCTCCTCGCGATGTCAATGCGATTGTTCCGGAACGGCCGCGTGATCCGTCGGCGCGGACGGCGCGCAGCGACCGGGGCGCCAGGGCGGAACGCCGCGCAGGCGCCGAAATACCGCGCTCCCCCAAGAGGCCCGGCCCGTCATTTGATCGTCATTCCGTCCCGGCTGTCCACCGGATCCCGGGGACTGTGGCGAAGCTGAGACATGTCGCGGGGCCCGGGGCGGGGGCGGATTGGTCGCCGGCGGGTCCCATCCGGGAGGATGGGGGCATGAGCGCCGAGATTCTCGATGGCAAGGCCGCCGCAGCCGCGATCAAGTCCGATCTCTCCGCCCGGGTCGCCGCCCTCAAGCAGCGAGGCGTCACCCCGGGGCTGGGCACGCTGCTGGTCGGCGACGACGTGGGCAGCCAGAAGTACGTCGCCGGCAAGCATCGCGACTGCGCGGCCGTCGGCATCGCGTCCATCCAGCGCGAACTGCCGGTGACCGCCACCCAGGAGGAGGTCGAGGCGGCCGTCGCCGAGCTGAACGAGGACCCGGCCTGCACCGGCTACCTGGTGCAGCTTCCGCTGCCCCGCGGCCTCGACGCCAACCGCGTGCTGGAGGCCATCGAGCCGGCCAAGGACGCCGACGGGCTGCACCCCACGAACCTCGGCCGCCTGGTGCTCGGCGAGCCCGCCCCGCTGCCCTGCACGCCGAACGGCGTCATCGCGCTGCTGCGCCGCCACGGCGTCGAGCTGAACGGCGCCCACGTGGTGGTCGTCGGCCGCGGCGTCACCATCGGCCGTTCCATCCCGCTGCTGCTCACCCGCCGCAGCGAGAACGCCACCGTGACCCAGGTCCACACCGGTACCCGGGACATCGCCGCGCACCTGCGGCAGGCCGACGTCATCGTGGCCGCGGCGGGCGTTCCGCACCTGGTCAAGCCCGAGGACGTCAAGCCGGGCGCGGCCGTGCTGGACGTCGGTGTCAGCCGGGACGAGCACGGCAAGATCGTGGGGGACGTCCACCCGGGCGTCGCCGAGGTCGCCGGCTGGCTCTCGCCGAACCCGGGCGGCGTGGGTCCGATGACCCGCGCGATGCTCCTCCAGAACGTGGTTGAGGCCGCCGAGCGCGCGGCCGACGGGTGAAGGGGAGCGGCGTTCCAGTGGGTGCGAACGGCACGGCCCGGCGCAGGCGCCGCGGGGGTGACTCCCGGCAGAAGTACCCGACCCGGGGCACGTCCCGGCCGGAGGGCGGCCAGCGCAGCGCCGGGGGCGACGCCCCGGCCCCGATACGGCAGTGGCCGTTCCTGGTCGTTCTCGGCACGGTCCTGACCGGACTGCTGATCACCCTGGGCGACTTCCGCATCGGACTGCTCGTGGTGGGCGGCGGGCTGCTCGCGGGCGCGCCGTTGCGCGCCTGGCTGCCCGCGGTCGGGATGCTCGCGGTGCGGTCGCGCTTCACGGACGTGGTGACCTACGCGGTGCTCGGCGCGGCGATCGTCCTGCTGACGCTGATGGCCGAGCCGAAGCCCTGGCTGGAGGTCCCGTTCCTCAACGACGTGCTGCGCTTCTCGTCCGACTAGGGCCTGTATCGAGTTCCCGGTCGGATCAGCCCGCGGCGTCAGACGCGGTGCCCCCCCAGGCCCTTGGGGGCCTGGGAGGTACCCCCAGCAAGGCACCGGATCGCAGCTCATACCCGGCCGTATTCGCGCGATTCGGCTGGGGGCACCTCCCAGACGGAGTCTGGGGGAGCGGCGAGGTGCCGTGACTGGCGTCGCGGGCCCGGGCGGGAACTCGATACAGGCCCTAGACCCGTCCGACTGGAAACGTGGCGAGCCGGGCGGCGGCGGTCAGTCGAGCCAGGCGGCGACGGTGTCGGGGTGCTCGGTCACCCACCGCTCCGCGGCGGCGGTGGGGGTCAGCCCGTCGTGGGCGATGAGCTGGGCCACCTCGTTCTGGTCCTCCTCGGACCAGGAGAAGTCCCGCAGGAAGTCGGCGGCCTCGCCGCCCTCCTCGGCGAACTCGGCGTTGAGGTACTTCCGCAGCTCTATGCGCGGGTAGTAGCCGGGGAGCTCGACCTCGGCGAGCTCGACCTCGGTGGACAGCCAGTGCGGCTGCCAGAAGTACGTCAGCAGCGGGGTGCCGTCGGCGCCCGCGCGGTATATCCGCTCGACCAGCGCGTCCTCGCTGCCTGCCGCCGCCGGCCGCAGGTCGAGGCCCAGGTCCTCGATGATGGCCTCGTCGCGGGTGGCGAACTGCGGATCGGCCTGGAGGAGACGCCCGCCGAGGACCTCGGCGAAGTCGTTGAGGTGGTGCCAGTCGAGCACCTGGGGGTGCTCCTCGGCGAAGGACCGGGGTATGTACCAGCCGACGTGCCCGGTGATGCCGAGCCCGCCGGCGTCCACCACATACTCCTTGCGCTCGACGTAGAGCTCGGTCTTGTCCGGGACCGCGCCCCAGTCCTCCAGGATCGCCTGTATCGAGCCGCTGCCCAGGCCGTCCCAGGCGTCCTCCTGGTCGGTCTCGATCCGCTGGACCGGGACGCCGAGCTCGTTTTCCAGGACGTAGGCGGCCACCGCCGCGTTCGCCTGCCCGCCCGGCCAGGCCGGCATGGAGATGACTACCGGCTCCGGCTCGTCGCCCGCCACCATGCCCTCGGCCAGGCTGCACGCGCTCATCGGGACCAGGCACAGGGCTCCCACCCCGGCGAGGAGAGGATGACAGAGGCGCATGGTCACGGTTCCTTCAGGAGTGGCGGCGGACGCAGTGTGGCCCCGACAGCGTGTGTGGGGCCACAGAGGGTACGTCCGCAGTGTCTCAGATGAGACCCAGCCCGCGTACCGCCTCGCGCTCCTCGGTGAGCTCGCGCACCGAGGCGTCGATGCGGGTCCGGGAGAACTCGTTGATCTCCAGGCCCTGGACGATGCTGTACGAACCGCCCGCGGTGGTCACCGGGAACGAGGAGATCAGGCCCTCGGGCACGCCGTAGGAGCCGTCCGACGGCACGGCCATCGAGGTCCAGTCGCCCTCCGCGGTGCCGGTGACCCAGGTGTGCACGTGGTCGATGGCGGCGTTCGCGGCGGAGGCGGCGGAGGAGGCGCCGCGCGCCTCGATGATGGCGGCGCCGCGCTTGGCGACGGTCGGGATGAACTCCTCGGCCAGCCACTTCTCGTCGCCCACGGTCTCGGCGGCGTTCTTCCCGGCGATCTCCGCGTGGAAGATGTCCGGGTACTGGGTCGCCGAGTGGTTGCCCCAGATGGTGAGCCGGCGGATCTCGTCGACCGGGGCGCCGGTCTTCTTGGCGAGCTGGGACAGCGCGCGGTTGTGGTCCAGGCGCGTCATGGCGGTGAAGCGCTCGGCCGGCACGTCGGGGGCGGCGGCCTGGGCGATCAGCGCGTTGGTGTTCGCCGGGTTCCCCACGACGAGGACCTTGACGTCGTCCGCCGCGTGGTCGTTGATGGCCTTGCCCTGCGGCTTGAAGATGCCGCCGTTGGCCTCCAGCAGATCGCCGCGCTCCATGCCCTTGGTGCGGGGGCGGGCGCCGACGAGGAGCGCGATGCTGGTGCCGTCGAAGGCGGTGTTCGCGTCGTCGGTGATGTCGATGCCGGACAGCAGCGGGAAGGCGCAGTCGTCCAGCTCCATGGCGGTGCCCTCGGCGGCGGCCAGGGCGGGGGTGATCTCCAGCAGTCGCAGCCGGACCGGGGTGTCCGGTCCGAGAAGGTGCCCGGAGGCGATGCGGAAGAGCAGGGCGTAGCCGATCTGGCCGGCCGCGCCGGTGACGGTGACGGTGACGGGTGTGCGGGGCATGTGGAGCCTTCCGATGTCAATGACGGCCGCGTCGCGGCCAGATTATCCCGCGCCCGCCGCCCCCTCCCGAAGGCGGGGTGGCGGCCCGGAACTCCGCCGCGCCGCGGCCACAGGATCCGGGGCATCTCGATATCTCGCCATCAAGATACCTGGGCCCCACAGTAGCCCCGGAAGGACTGGCTGACACCGACGGGGGACCTGAGACAATGGGTGGCATGGCCACTGAACGTCTGCGCGTGCTCTCGGGAATTCAGCCCACGGCGGGCTCCTTCCACCTGGGGAACTACCTCGGTGCCGTCCGCCAGTGGGTGGAGCTCCAGGAGACGCACGACGCGTTCTACTCGATCGTCGACCTCCACGCCATCACGATCCCGCAGGACCCGCAGGCGCTGCGCGACGCGACCCGGCTCGCCGCGGCCCAGTTGCTCGGCGCCGGTCTCGACCCCACCCGCTGCACGCTGTTCGTGCAGAGCCAGGTTCCCGAGCACGCCCAGCTCGCCTGGGTGCTGAACTGCGTCACCGGCTTCGGCGAGGCGTCCCGCATGACCCAGTTCAAGGACAAGTCCGCCAAGCAGGGCGCCGAGGCGACGACCGTCGGCCTGTTCACGTATCCGGTGCTCCAGGCCGCGGACATCCTGCTCTACCACGCCCACGAGGTGCCGGTCGGCGAGGACCAGCGGCAGCACATCGAGCTGACCCGGGATCTGGCCGAACGCTTCAACGGGCGGTTCGACGGGACGCTGACCGTGCCCCGCGCGTACATCTTGAAGGAGGCGGCGAAGATCTACGACCTCCAGGACCCGGCGGTCAAGATGAGCAAGTCCGCCTCCTCGCCCAAGGGCATCGTGTGGCTGATGGACGAGCCGAAGACGTCCGCCAAGAAGTTCCGCAGCGCGGTCACCGACACCGACACGGTGATCAGGTACGACCCCGTGGACAAGCCGGGGCTGAGCAACCTGCTCACCATCTACGCGGCGCTGACCGGCATCGGGGTGCAGGAGCTGGAGGAGAAGTTCACCGGGCAGCTCTACGGGCCGCTCAAGGTGGAGCTGGCCGAGGTCTTCTCGGACTGGGTGTCGCCGTTCCGCGCCCGGACCCAGGAGTACCTGGACGACCCGGCCGAGCTGGACCGCATCCTGGCCATCGGCGCGGAGAAGGCCCGCGCCGTCGCCGCCGGGACGCTGGCGGACGTGTACGACAAGGTGGGCTTCCTGCCCGCCGCACGGCCCTGACGCGGCCGGGGTCCGGCGGGACCGGACCGAGCACCGACGAGCACCGACAGGAGAGGGGTTACGTGGGGACCGTCACGCTTGGCGTGTCGATCGCGGTCCCGGAGCCGCACGGCAGCCGCTTGCAGCGCTGCCGCCTGGACTTCGGGGACGCCGCCGCGGCCGGCATCCCCACCCATGTCACCCTGCTGCCGCCCACCGGCGTGGCCGCGTCGGCCCGGCCGCTGATCGAGAATCACCTCGCGGCGATCGCGGCCGGGGCGCGGCCGTTCCGCATGCGGCTGTACGGCACGGGCACGTTCCGCCCGCTGTCGCCGGTCGTCTTCGTCCAGGTCGTCGAGGGCGGTTCGGCGTGCGGCTGGCTCCAGGAGCGGGTCCGGGAGCGCGGCGGCCCGCTGGACCGCGAGCTGCTGTTCCCCTACCACCCGCATGTGACCGTCGCGCACGGCATCTCCGAGGACGCGATGGACCTCGCGCAGAAGGAGCTCGCGGAGTACGAGGCAGCCTGGACGGTCTCCGGGTTCTCCCTCTACGAGCAGGGCCCGGACGGGGCGTGGGAGCCCCGGCGCGAGTTCCACTTCGCGCGCTACCCGCGGCAGCGCCGCCCCGCATCCGCACGGCACACCACGCCCGAGGCCGCGTAGCCACCGCGCCCGGCGCGGTGGCTACGAGCCGTCCGCGGTCACTCCACCGGAGCGTCCTCGCGCCGACGCGTCTGCCGGGTCAGCGGCAGCGGCAGCGGATGACGGCGGTGGAACACGTACGCCGCCGCCGTCAGCACCACCAGACCGCCGGCCGTGACCCCGAGCACCGCCGGGCCGCTGGCGGAACCGCCCTCCCCGGCCGCGCCGGCGCCGCTGACCGGCTCGTCGCCGTCCGCGTTCTGCCCGTCGTCGCCCGCGTCCTCGCCCGCTCCATCCGCGGCCGGCTCCTCGGGCAGCTCGCTGAGCGGCGGCACCAGTTCGCCCACCGGCTCCACGGTGTCGGCCGCCTCGAAGCCCCAGTCGAACAGGGCGGCGGTCTCCCGGTAGACGGTGAGCCCGTCGCCCTCCGGCGCCATGACCGTGACCAGCAGGACCCGGCCGTCGCGCTCGGCCACGCCGGTGAACGTGTACCCGGCGGCGGTCGTGTAGCCGTTCTTGACCCCGGCGATGCCCTCGTAGCTCTCCAGGCCCGCGGCGCCCACCAGCAGCCGGTTGGTGCTCTGGATCTCGTACGTCTCCCGGTCCTCGCCCTCGCCCTCCCCGGGGAAGTCCGCGCGCGGGGTGGCCGCGTACTCGCGGAAGTCCGCGTTCTGCATGCCGGAGCGGGCGATCAGGGTCAGGTCGTAGGCGGAGGACACCTGGCCCTCGGCGTCGTAGCCGTCCGGGTTCACCACATGGGTGTCGCCGGCCTGCAACTCCTCGGCGCGCTCGTTCATCTCCCGGACGGTCTGCTCCTTGCCGCCGTTCATGGCGGTTAGGGCGTACACCGCGTCGTTGCCGGAGGCGAGGAACACGCCGTGCCACAGGTCCTCGACCGTGTACGTCTGGAAGTCGGCGATGCCCACCGCGCTGCTGCCCGGGCCGAGGTCGGCGAAGTGCTCCGGGCGGGCCCGGTACAGGTCCTCGCGGTCGAACTTGGGCAGCACGGTGTCGGCGAACAGCATCTTGATCGTGCTCGCGGGCGGCAGCGGCCAGTGGGCGTTGTGCGCCGCGAGCACCTCGCCGTTCTCCGCGTCGGCGACGATCCACGACTTGGCGGTGAGGTCTTCGGGCAGCTCCGGCACACCGTCGTCCGCGTGCACCTGGGTGCCGGGCCGGCCCAGCAGCTCGCCGCCCACCGTGGACATGGTGGCGGGCGGGTCGTCGGCACCGGCGGCGACCGCGGGAGTGAGCAGGGCGGGAGTGACTATCGCGAGCACGAGGGCGCGAACAGTCATCCGGGGAGAGGACGAGCGATTGAACGGCACACCGTGAACTTACCGTTGGCCTCCCCGCCGGGGACCAGCGGAGCGGCCCAAACCGGTGACCGGCCCCGATCGACCGGGGGACACGCCGCCCCCACATACTGAAAACACAGACGAGAGAGGACTTCCATGATCATCGGCGCCGCCCTTGTGCTCGCCCTGCTGCTGGGCGGAATCCACTGGTACTTCTGGAAGCGCCTCGTGCGGGACGTCTCCCGGCCCGGCGGCTGGTACCGGCGGGTGGCCACCGGGGCGCTGGTGGTCCTGCCGTTACTGTCGCTGCTCTCCCTGATCGGCCGGGAGATCGGCATTCCGTTCGAGGTGCTCGAGGTCATCGCCTGGCCCGGCTACTACTGGTTCGCCGCGATCCTCTATCTGATCCTCACTCTCGTCGTCTCCGAGGCCGTCCGTTTCGTCCTGCTGCGCCGCCTCGGCGGGCGCGCCCCGGCGGGCGACGCCGGGCGGGTGGCCGTCCCGGCCAAGGCCGGCGCCCAGGACGCGGGCGGCGCCGGGCCGGACCCGGAGCCGGCGGCCGGATCCAAGGCCGAGGCCGAATCGCCGAGCGAGGCGGAGGCCGGGACCCAGCCGGACGCCGGGCAGGGGAACGGGGACGGCGCCGCCGACCCCACCCGCCGGCTCGTCGTGGCCCGGGGCATCGCCGCCGGCGTCGGCGTCGTGACCGCGGGCGTGCTGGGCTACGGCTCCTACGCCGCGCGGAACCTGACCACCAAGCACCTCACGATCCCGCTGGCCAAGCTGCCGCGCGCCGGGCACGGCTACCGCATCGCCGTCGTCAGCGACATCCACCTCGGGCCGGTCATGGGCCGCGGCCACTGCCAGCGCGTCGTGGACGCGATCAACCGCACCCAGCCCGACCTCATCACCGTGGTGGGCGACCTGGTCGACGCCGAGGTCGAGGACCTGCGCTCCGCCGCGGCGCCGCTGGTCCAGTTGCGGTCCCGGGACGGCGCCTACTTCGTGACGGGCAACCACGAGTACATGGTGGACACCCGCGCCTGGGTGGACCACGTCCGGGAGCTGGGCCTGGTCCCGCTGGAGAACGCCCGCGAGGAGCTGGCCCACTTCGACCTGGCCGGCGTCAACGACGAGGACGGCGAGGGCACCGACTTCGGCGGCCCCGACTACGAGGCGGCGCTCGGCGACCGGGACCCGCAGCGGGCGACCGTTCTCATGGCCCATCAGCCGGTGCAGATCCACGAGGCGGTGGACTACGGGGTGGACCTCCAGGTCTCCGGCCACACCCACGGCGGCCAGATGTGGCCCATGACCTACATCGCAGGGCTGGCCAACCCGACCCTCGCCGGACTGGAGCGCTACGGCGACACGCAGCTCTACGTCAGCCGCGGCGCGGGCGCCTGGGGACCGCCGGTCCGTGTCGGCGCGGACCCGGACATCACCGTCATCGAACTCGCCTCCGGACAGGCGTAGTACAGGCTCCGCACAGAAAGAACGTGCGATTGTCCGGTTTTCGTCTCAAGCTGTCCTCCGAGTCAACTATTCGCGCCACGCTGGTGTCATAGATAACGACACGGGAACGAACTGACAGCGTGACGGAAACAGAACGCGGCGCGAGGAGCGTGGGGCATGGCGGACGAGGCCGGGGCGGAGGCCCTCATCATCCGGGGCCGGGTGCGAGACTCCCTCGGAGTCGCGCTGCCGCGTGCCGTGGTGACCCTGTCCGGGGTGGGCGGTGGACGGCATCTGGTCAAGACACGCAGCGCGGAGGACGGCGGCTTCACGGTGATCGCCCCGACGAACGGGGACTACCTGCTGGCCGCCTTCTCCCCGCAGCTCGGCAGCCAGAGCGTGACGGTGCGGCTGGACGGCCGCCCGGTGGAGGTGGAGTTCCGGATCGACGTGCCAGGAGCCGTAACGGACTGATCACGCGCCGAGTTGTGGCCTGTCCGTTGCCCCCCGGCTGATGCGTGGTCTATGCCGCTGTGGTTGGCTGACCCCCGGTGAGCTGTCTTCCGAGGAAGGGCGCGGGGAGTGCGACGAATCCGGGCCAGAGCGGTCATGGGTATCGGGCTGACGGTTGTGCTGGCCGTCGGTGCGGTGGGCGGCTGGATGTTCTTCCGGTCGGATGAGGGGGACAAGACCCCCATCGTCGTGGGCAGCACCTCCACCCCGAGCATGGTCGATCCGGGCGGCGCCTACGACGCCGGCGCGGCGATGCTGATGAGCAACGTCTTCCAGTCCCTGCTCACCTTCGAGTCGGGCCGGGAGCAGCCGGTCCCGGACGCCGCGGAGTCGTGCGAGTTCACCGACAACCAGCTCACCGTCTACCGCTGCACGCTCCGGGAGGGCCTGACGTTCAGCAGCGGCCGGGAGGTCACCCCGGAGGACGTCAAGTTCTCCTACGACCGGATCCTCGCCATGGCCGACCGCGCCGCGCGCGAGGAGGAGGACGACAGCATCCCGGAGGACGAGAAGTTCACCCACGCCGGGCCCTCCAGCCTGCTGGCCACCCTGGAGGCGGTGCGGACCGACGGCCGGGACATCATCTTCGAGCTCAACCAGCCCGACGCCACCTTCCCGTTCATCGTCGCGGGCAGCGCCGGCGCCATCGTGGACCGGGAGAGCTACGAGGAGGACGAGCCGCGCGACGACGGCAAGGCCGTGGGCTCCGGCCCGTATGTCCTCACCGCCTACGAGCCCTACGAGTACGCCGAGCTGGAGCCCAACCCGGACTACGTCGGCGCGAACGAGGTGCCGGAACTCCCCATCACCGTCCGGTACTTCACCCAGGCCGAGGACGGCACCCCCGCCGAACAGCTCCTCGCTGACGCGTGGGAGGCCGGCGAGATCGACGTCAACGACGGCAAGATGCCGCCCGAGGTCATGGCCGAGCTCAACCCGAGCGACCCCGACTACCGCTTCGCCGAGTCCTCCGGCGCGTCGATCCGCGTGCTGGGCTTCAACACCCGCGAGGGCGCGCCCATGGCGGACGGCGCCCTGCGCCACGCCGCCGCCGCGATGCTGGACCGGGAGGCCGTCACCCGCCATGTGCAGCAGGACACGGTCGAGGCGCTCTACTCGCTGATCCCGGTCGGCTTCACCGGCCACGGCACGCCCTACTACGACCAGTACCGCGACACCGACGCCGAGAGCCTGCGCCAGGAGCTGGAGGACGCCGGGCACGAGCTGCCGGTCAGCTTCAACCTGGCGTACTCGCGCGGCGCGGCCAACCACGCCGAGGCCGAGCTGATCGAGCAGCAGCTCGAGGCGGACGGGCTGTTCGACGTGGAGATCACGTACTACGACTGGTCCGAGTTCGTGCCCACGCTCTACGGATCGCACCCCTACGACGCCTACCTGGTCGGCTGGCGCGCGGACTACCCGGACCCGGCCACGTTCACCGACGAACTGCTCGGCCCGGGCGACGGCCTCAACACCGGCTTCAGCAGCCACAGCATCGACCAGCGGATCGCCGCCGCGCAGGCGGAGCCCGACCGCGGCCGGGCCGCCGAGGACTACCGGATCATCCACGACGAGGCCAGCGAGACCGCGCCGCTCATCCCGATCTGGCAGGACAAGCGCATCATCATCAGCGACCCGGAGATCACCGGCATCCAGCACCTGTCGAGCAGCAGCGGCGTGTGGCGCCTGTGGGAGCTGCGCCGGATCTGATCCTTACGGCAGGATGCGGGCATGGCACGCCTACGGCACACGATCACCCTCACCTCCGTCGCCCGCGCCGACCTCGACCGCTTCGTCGGCGTGGCGCGGGAGGTGCTGGAGGGCCTGCACGCGGAGAACGGCGCGCTCGTCGCCGAGGACGGCCGGCGCGTCGTCGACGTCGACCTGCGGTCCGGGGAACACCTGGAACCGGGCGCCCGGTACGGCGTCACGAGCCTGGACGGGCAGTCCGTCGAGGCCGAGCTGCTGTCCTGGGACCGGGAACGGGAGACGGGCCTGCGGATCGATGTCACCGAGCCCGCGCACGTGTTCCCCGACACGGGGCGAACGGCCAGCGCGCGCATGACGTTCGCCCTGTGGCTGCGCGGCGCGGCCCCCCTGGAACGCGTCGAGCTGAAGGTGAACGGGGCGCTGACCCGGCCGGACGGGCGGCGCCGCCGGCTGCGCTGGTTCGCGCTCACCGGCGAGCTCGACGTGGTGCGCTGGTTCGCCGCCGCCGAGGGCGCCGCCGGCCGGCCCGCGCTGACGCTGCGGATCCGGCACCCGATACTGCGCGCCGCCGTCACGGCCGCGCCGCGCCCGGGCCCGGAGGGCACCTGGCGGCTGGAGGTCGTCACCACCGTCCGGGGCCGCGGCCTGGCCCGCCCGGTCGCGGCCGTCCCGCTGCTGGTGACCCGGCGGATGCTGCACAAGGGCCTCGGCCAGGCCCTGGCCCGCGTCGCGGACGACTGGCACACCGACGCCGTTCCCGAACTGACCCGCACCCCCGAGGACGTGCGCCACCGCCTGCTCGACGACCTGTGCACCCCGCGTCCCGAGAAGTCGTAACGGGGGCCCGTTAAGGGGCGCGGGGCTGGGA
Source organism: Streptomyces litchfieldiae (assembly GCF_031845365.1). Classification (NCBI taxonomy): domain Bacteria; kingdom Bacillati; phylum Actinomycetota; class Actinomycetes; order Kitasatosporales; family Streptomycetaceae; genus Streptomyces; species Streptomyces litchfieldiae. The sequence continues at coordinate 40,960 of NZ_JAVREL010000029.1, read as the reverse complement.
CCCTTGGCGGCTCCGCCGCGTGGGCGCGACCAGCCACGGGACGGCCCGCAGCTTCGTGACTCGCGTCTCCACCCTCACCGCGTATCCGGCGGAGCCTAAAGCACCTTTCCCGGATTAAGAATCCCCAGCGGGTCGAACGTCCGGCGGATGGACCGTTGCAACTCCAGGCCGACCGGGCCCAGTTCGCGGGCCAGCCAGTCCCGTTTCAGCACGCCCACGCCGTGCTCGCCGGTGATCGTGCCGCCCAACTCCAAGCCCAGGGCCATGATCTCGTCGAACGAGGCCCGCGCGCGCCGCGTCTCGTCCTCGTCGGAGGCGTCGAAGCACACCGTGGGGTGGGTGTTGCCGTCGCCCGCGTGCGCGCACACGCCGATGGTGAGCCCGTGCGCCTCGGCGATCCGGGCCACGCCGTCCAGCATGTCGGCCAGCCTGCTGCGCGGCACGCACACGTCGTCGATCATCGTCGTGCCCTTCACCGCCTCCAGCGCGGGCAACGCGGCGCGGCGGGCGGCCAGCAGCATCTCCGACTCGGCCTCGTCGTCGGCCGGGACCACCTCGGTGGCGCCCGCGGCCCGGCACAGCTCGCCCACCGCGGCCAGGTCGGCGGCCGGGTCGGCGGTGTCGAACGCGGCGAGCAGCAGCGCCTGGGTGGTCTCCGGCAGACCCATCTTCGTCAGCCGGTTGACCGCGGCGATCGTGGTGGCGTCCATCAGCTCCAGCAGCGACGGGGTGTGCCCGGCCGCCATGACCCGGGCCACCGCCGCGCCCGCCGCGCCCGCCGAGCCGAACTCCGCGGCCAGCACCAACTGCCGCGGCGGCGCCGGCTTGAGCGCCAGCACCGCCCGCACCACCACGCCCAGCGTGCCCTCGGAGCCCACGAACAACCGGGTCAGGTCGTAGCCGGCCACGCCCTTGGCGGTGCGGCGGCCGGTGCTCAGCAGCCGCCCGTCGGCCAGCACCACGTCGAGGCCCAGCACATATTCGGCGGTCACCCCGTACTTGACGCAGCACAGGCCGCCGGAGCCGGTGCCGATGTTGCCGCCGATCGTGCACTGCTCCCAACTGGAGGGATCCGGCGGGTAGGCCAGGCCGTGCGCGGCCACCGCCTTGGACAGGTCGGCGTTGACGACGCCCGGCTCCACCACGGCGACGCGGTTGACCGGGTCGATCTCCAGGATGCGGTCCATCCGGACCAGGGAGAGCACCACGCAGCCGTCCACCGCGTTGGCCGCGCCGGACAGCCCGGTCCGGGCGCCCTGCGGGACCACCGGCACCCGCAGCTCGCTCGCCGTGCGCAGCACGTGCCGCACCTGTTCGACGGTGCGCGGCAGCACGACGACCGCGGGCGTTCCGGCGGGACAGAAGCTGGCCATGTCGTGGGCGTAGGAGGCGGTGACATCGGGATCGGTCAGGACCGCCTCGCCGGGCAGTCCCTCACGCAGCCGGGTGACAAGAGCGCTCATAACGGCAGCCTGTCACCTCGCGCGCCAAAAACCCATGGCGGGGAACGGGCCGCCGTGCCACGGTCGCCCGATGGACTCGTACGCCCGCCATCTCATCACCCACGCCGGCCACCCCATCGCCGGGCCGCTGACCGAGGCCGCGCTCGCCGACGTGCTGGACGCCGCGCTCGCCCACCGCCCGGACGCCGGGCGGCTGCTCGACCTCGGCTGCGGGCAGGCCGTCTGGCCGCTGCGGGCGCTGACCGCCCGGCCGGGGGCGCGGGCCGTCGGGGTCGACGTCAACGGTGCCGCGCTGGCCTGGGCCGCCGAGGAGGCCGCCCGGCTCGGCGTGGCCGACCGCCTGGAACTGCGCGAGGCGTCCGCCACCGGCCTGACCTGGGACGAGCCGTTCGACGCCGTGCTGTGCGTCGGCGCGACCCACGCGTTCGGCGGCCTGCTGCCGACCCTGGCCGCGGCGCGTGCCCCGCTGGCGCCCGGCGGCTGCGTGGTGGTGGGGGAGGGTTTCTGGGAACGCGACCCGGACCCGGCCGCGCTGGCCGCGCTGGAGGCGGCCCGGGAGGACTACGGTGACCTGGCGACGACGGTGGAACGCGTTGTCGCGGCCGGCTGGGAGCCGGTGTACGGGCACGTCTCCACGCCCGGCGAGTGGGACGACTACGAGTGGCGCTGGACGGGGAACCTCGCGCGCTGGGCCCTGGACCACCCGGACCACCCCGACGCCGCCGCGGCCGCCGAGACGGCCGCGGCGCACCGCGCGGGCTGGCTGCGCGGCTACCGCGGCGTCCTCGGCTTCGTGACCCTGGTGCTGCGCGCCACCTGTCCGCCGGTCAGAACCGGCGGGTGATCAGCGCCTGCTTGACCTCCTGGATCGCCTTGGTGACCTCGATGCCGCGCGGGCAGGCGTCCGTGCAGTTGAAGACGGTGCGGCAACGCCACACGCCGTCCCGGTCGTTCAAAATCTCCAGCCGCTCCTCGCCGCCCTCGTCGCGCGAGTCGAAGATGAAGCGGTGGGCGTTGACGATGGCCGCCGGGCCGAAGTACTGCCCGTCGCTCCAGAACACCGGGCAGGACGAGGTGCAGGCGGCGCACAGGATGCACTTGGTCGTGTCGTCGAACCGCGCCCGGTCCTCCGGGCTCTGCCGGCGCTCGCGCGTGGGCTCGTTCCCCGTGGTGATGAGGAACGGCATCACGTCCCGGTACGCCTGGAAGAACGGCTCCATGTCGACGACCAGGTCCTTCTGGACCGTCATGCCCTTTATCGGCTCGACGACGATCGCCTTGCTGCCCACGCCGTTCTTGATCTCGGCGATGTCCTTGATCAGGGTCTTGCAGGCCAGCCGGTTCTTGCCGTTGATCCGCATCGCGTCCGAGCCGCAGATGCCGTGCGCGCAGGAGCGGCGGAACGTCAGCGTGCCGTCGATCTCCCACTTGATCTGGTGGAGCGCGTCCAGGACCCGCTCCTTGGGGTCGATCCGGAGCTCGAAGTCCTGCCAGGTGGCCTCGGCCGACACCTCCGGGTTGAACCGGCGGATGCGGAAGGTCACCGCCACCCGGTAGTCGACCTCGGCGGCCTCGCTCTTCTCCAACGTGCCGGTTCCCATCAGTACTTACGCTCCGTCGGCTGGTAGCGGGTCTGGACCACCGGCTTGTAGTCCAGCCGGATCGACTGGTTCCCGTCGGCGTCCACCTCGCGGTAGGCCATCGTGTGGCGCATGAAGTTGACGTCGTCGCGGGTGGGGTAGTCCTCGCGGTAGTGCCCGCCGCGGGACTCCTTGCGGGCCAGGGCCGACACGACCAGCACCTCGGCCAGTTCGAGCAGGTTGCCCAGCTCCAGGGCCTCCAGCAGGTCCGTGTTGAAGCGCTTGCCCTTGTCCTGGACGGACACGTTCCGGTACCGCTCGCGCAGCGCCGTGATGTCCTCCAGGGCCTCCTTGAGGGTCTGCTCGGTGCGGAACACCATGGCGTTCTTGTCCATGGTCTCCTGGAGCGCCTTGCGGATCTCGGTCACCCGCTCGTTGCCGGTGGCGTCGCGCATCCGCTCGACCTCGTCGGCCACGAACTTCTCGGGGTTCTCCGGGAGTTCGACGAAGTCGGCGGTGGCCGCGTACTCGGCGGCGGCGATGCCGGCGCGGCGGCCGAAGACGTTGATGTCCAGCAGCGAGTTGGTGCCGAGCCGGTTGGCGCCGTGCACGGACACGCAGGCGACCTCGCCGGCCGCGTACAGGCCGGGCACCACGTCGGTGTTGTTGCTCAGCACCTCGCCGCGCACGTTGGTCGGAATGCCGCCCATCGCGTAGTGCGCGGTCGGCTGGATCGGGATCGGGTCGGTGTACGGCTCGATGCCCAGGTAGGTGCGGGCGAACTCGGTGATGTCCGGGAGCTTGGCGTCCAACTGCTCCGGCGGCAGGTGGGTCAGGTCCAGGTAGACGTGGTCGCCGTCGGGGCCGCAGCCGCGGCCCTCGCGGATCTCGGTGTAGATGGAGCGGGAGACCACGTCGCGGGAGGCGAGGTCCTTCATCACCGGCGCGTACTTCTCCATGAAGCGCTCGCCGTCCTTGTTGCGCAGGATGCCGCCCTCGCCGCGGGCGCCCTCCGTGAGCAGGATGCCCATCTTCCAGATGCCGGTCGGGTGGAACTGGAAGAACTCCATGTCCTCCAGCGGCAGTCCGCGCCGGAACGCCGCCGCCTGGCCGTCGCCGGTCAGGGTGTGCGCGTTCGAGGTCACCTTGTAGAACTTGCCGTTGCCGCCGGAGGCGAAGACCACGGCCTTGGCCTGGAAGACGTGCAACTCGCCGGTCGCCAGCTCGTAGGCGACGACGCCGGCGGTGCGGGTGACCCCGTCCACCTCGTTCAGCAGCAGGTCCAGGACGTAGAACTCGTTGAAGAACTCCACGCCCTCCTTGACGCAGTTCTGGTACAGCGTCTGGAGGATCATGTGCCCGGTGCGGTCGGCCGCGTAGCAGGAGCGACGCACCGGGGCCTCGCCGTGGTTGCGGCTGTGACCGCCGAAGCGGCGCTGGTCGATGCGGCCCTCGGGCGTGCGGTTGAACGGCAGGCCCATCTTCTCCAGGTCCAGGACGGAGTCGATGGCCTCCTTCGCCAGGATCTCGGCCGCGTCCTGGTCGACGAGGTAGTCACCGCCCTTGACGGTGTCGAAGGTGTGCCACTCCCAGTTGTCGTCCTCGACGTTGGCGAGGGCGGCGGCCATGCCGCCCTGGGCGGCGCCCGTGTGGGAACGTGTCGGGTACAGCTTCGTCAGGACCGCGGTGCGGCTGCGCTTGGTGGCCTCGATGGCCGCGCGCATGCCGGCACCGCCGGCGCCGACGATGACGGTGTCGTACTTGTGGATCTGCATGGCTTACGTCAAACCCCGGTGCCTAGCTGATGTTCGGGTCGAAGGTGAAGATCACCAGGGTGCCCAGCAGCACGGTGAAGACCGTGGCCGTGTACAGGAGCATCTTCAGCCAGAAGCGCGTGGTGTCGCGCTCCGCGTAGTCGTTGATGATGGTGCGCAGGCCGTTGGCGCCGTGCAGCATCGCCAGCCAGAGCATGATCAGGTCCCAGGCCTGCCAGAACGGCGAGGCCCAACGGCCCGCGACGAACGCGAAGCTCACCTTGCTGACGCCGCCGTCCAGCACGAGCTGGATCATCAGGTGGGTGATCACCAGGACGACCAGCAGAATCCCGGAGACCCGCATGAACAGCCAGCCGTACAGCTCGAAGTTGGTGCGGGTGGTGCGCGGGGTGCGGCGGGTGCGCGCGCGGGGCGGCTCGATGAGCGGCGCGGGGTGGTCGGGTCCGTAGCCGGTGCGGCCGGTTCCGGTGGTGTCGGTGGTGTCGGTGGCGGAGGTCATCGTTCATCAGCTCCCGAACAGCTCACGGAACGCGTGCCCGAGCACGGGATACGCGGCACCCGCCATCAGCACGGCCCACACCCCGACCACGGTCCACAGCATCTGCCGCTGATAACGGGCTCCGTTGGCCCAGAAGTCGACGGCGACGACTCGCAGCCCGTTCAGCGCGTGGAACAGCACGGCGGCGACGAGCCCGTACTCCATCACGGCGACGAGGGGCGTCTTGTACACCGCGATGGTGTCGTCGTACGCCTCGGGCGAGACACGGACGAGGGCGGTGTCCAGCACATGGACGAACAGGAAGAAGAAAACGAGGACACCGGTGACGCGGTGCGCCACCCATGACCACATGCCTTCCCGGCCGCGGTACAGCGTTCCTGCCGGCACGGAAGAACCCTTCACAAGCTGATCAGTGGGCGCGAGGCCCGGCCGGATACGGTCCACCGGCCGCGGTCATGGTATCCGCGGGGTTCCGGATCCTCATCCCGGGGGCCCACGGGGCGGGCAAACCGGGCGGGACGTCATCCATTTGCCAGGTCGTGGCCAATGCTTACTGTCGAAGGTATGCGACATGCGCCATGGCGAATATTCGCGCTGGCCGCCGCTGTACTGGTGATCACCATCGGGGCGGTGGTCGCCGTGGTCCAGCGGACCGAGGACGGGCCCGTCACGGAGCGTCCCGGTGCGGCCGGACAGCGGACAGCCACCCCCACACCCCTGACCACCCCGAGCCCCCTGCCCACCGGCCCGTCCGGCGAGGTCACGACCATCCCCTCGGTCCGTTCGTTCGAGGACGCGCCCGGCCCCGGCTGGGCGCCGGCCGACTCCACGCGGGTCGTCGCGGACCCCGAGGGCCCGCTGGACGACGAGGCCGACCGGCTCGCCGAGGAGCTGGGCGCCGGCCGGGCCCCGGACGGCGCCCGGGCGGGCGACGTCGAACTGCGGCTGTCGGAGGACGCGGACACCGGCGACGAGGGCTACACCCTCCGGACCGACGACCAGCGGGTCACCATCACCGCCCGCACCGACGCCGGTGTCTTCTACGGCACCCGCACCCTCGGCCAGGCGGTCGCCGACCGCGGCGGCACCCCGCAGGGCACGGTCACCGACCGCCCCGACCGGCCGCAGCGCGGCCTGCTGCTGGACATCGCGCGCAAACACTTCCCGGCCGAGTGGATCGAGGCCCGGCTGCACGAGATGGCCGAGCTCAAGCTCAACCAGCTCCAGCTCCACTTCAGCGACGACCAGGGGTTCCGGCTGGAGAGCGAGACCCACCCGGAGATCGTCTCCGAGACGCACCTCACCAAGGAGGAGATGCGCGGCATCGTGGAGCTCGCCGAGTCGCTGCACATCACCGTGATCCCCGAGATCGACTCGCCCGGCCACCTGGGCGCGGTGCTCAAGGCCCACCCCGAACTCCAGCTCCGGGACGCGCGGGGCGAGCCGGCCCGGGGCGCCGTGGACATCTCCGACCCGGCCGCCGCCGAGCTCGTCGACGACCTGCTGCGGGAGTACGGCGACCTCTTCCCGAGCCGCTACTGGCACCTGGGCGGCGACGAGTACGCCGCGCTGTTCTCCGACAATCCGGAGGCCGACTACCCGGACCTCGCCGAGGCGGCGCGCGAGCGGCACGGCGAGGACGCCGGTGTGCGGGACCTGGCGACGGCCTGGCTGAACGACCGGGCGGACACCGCCCGGGAGCTGGGCAAGATGCCCCAGGTGTGGAACGACGGCATGCACGCCGGGGGAGTCGTCACCCCGGATTCCGAGCGGCAGGTCGCCTACTGGACCGGGCGCGAGCTGGGGGCGCGCGAGCCGGTGGAGTACCTGGAGGGCGGCTGGCAGTTGATCAACCTCAACTCCGAGTACCTCTACTACGTCCTGGGCGAGCCCAACCAGTTCACCTACCCGACCGGCGAGCGGATCTACGAGGAGTGGACGCCCGACGTGCTGCGCGGCAGCACACCGGTGCCCGACGAACACGCCGGAGCCGACTCCGTGCCGGGCGGGCGGCTGGCGGTGTGGTGCGACCTCGCCAACGCCCAGACCACCGAGCAGGTCGCGCAGGGCATCAAGCTGCCCCTGGCGGCCGTGGCGCAGAAGCTGTGGGACCCCCGGGAACCGGAGCTGAGCTGGGCGGAGTTCACCCGGCTGGCCGATCGGGTGGCCGCGTGACCACACGGCCGCCGGGCGGCGAAACAGCCGGGGCCGCCACCCCCCACAGGAGAGACCCCGGCTGCCGCCGGACACGAGCTTGACGGAGCTCGCGTCCGTATCCACTACAGCGTTCGATCCCGGCTTTCTGTTACCGAGCGGATACGTCCGGATGCGCCATGGACTCAGCCGTCCGGGACGCGTAGCGTTCAGACACTAGAGACTCACAGTTACCAGCTCTGGAGATACTGCGGTGGCAGGGCCGCAAAGGGGGCGGGAGTGCAGGGGGCAGACATCGACCTGACCGCGGCGGTTCACGCGGCTCAGGAAGGGGACGAGACCGCGTTCGGCACGGTCTTCAAGGCGGTTCATCCGCGGCTGCTCGGCTATGTACGCACCATCGTCGCCGAGCCGGACGTGGAGGACGTCACGGCCGAGGCGTGGCTGCACATATCGCGGGATCTGTCGAGATTCAGCGGAGACGCGGACCGTTTCCGTGGCTGGACCGCGCGGATCGCGCGCAACCGGGCGCTGGACCACCTGCGGGCGCGCGGCCGGCGCCCGCAGGAGATGTGTGCCGACGAGACGGCCCTGGCTGACCTGCCCTCCTCCGCGGACACCGCCGAGGAGGCCATCGCGGCGCTGGCCACCTCACGGGCGTTCGCGCTGGTCGCGGAGCTGCCGCAGGAGCAGGCGGAGGCCGTGGTCTTACGCACGCTCTTCGGTCTGGACTCCAAGCGCGCCGCGCTGCTCCTGGGCTGCCGGCCCGGCGCCGTGCGCACCGCCAACCACCGCGGGCTGCGCCGGCTGGCCCAGCTCGTGGCGCCGGGCGACGACTGACGCGCCCGGCGCGCTTCCCCGGCGTGTAACGGAAATCGAGGCTACGGCGCAGTAAGGAACAGGCCGACTGGTCACCGGCCGATGGGGCAATCCCGAGGTCCCCCCCGTACCTCAGGGAGCCCCAGGCGCGGGCGGGGCGGCTTTCCCCCTAGCCCCGCCCGCGCATTCGCCCCGCGCTCCGCCCCGCGCGCCGGGCGGTGTGACGCTTCTCCCAGCGCACCCTCTCCCACCGGCCGGATTGCCCTCGCTACAGTCCGTGGCGAGTGGATGCAGGCAACGCGGGAGGCACGACGATGACGCGCGCGTCCGAGTCCGGAACACCGATCGAACCCGTCTACGGCCCCGAGGCACTGAAGGACTGGGATCCCCGCGAACGGCTCGGCCAGCCGGGTGAGTATCCCTACACGCGGGGCGTCTACGCCTCCATGTACACCGGGCGGCCCTGGACGATGCGCCAGTACGCCGGCTTCGGCACCGCGGCGGAGTCCAACGCCCGCTACAAGGAGCTCATCGCCCACGGCACCATGGGCCTGTCCGTGGCCTTCGACCTGCCGACCCAGATGGGCCACGACTCCGACGCGCCGATCGCCCACGGCGAGGTGGGCAAGGTCGGGGTGGCCATCGACTCGATCGACGACATGCGGGTGCTGTTCGACGGCATCCCGCTGGACCGGGTGTCCACGTCGATGACGATCAACGCGCCCGCCGCGCTGCTGCTGCTCCTGTACCAACTCGTCGCCGAGGAACAGGGAGTTGACGCGAGCAAGCTGACCGGCACCATTCAGAACGACGTGCTCAAGGAGTACATCGCGCGGGGCACGTACATCTTTCCGCCAGGGCCGTCGCTGCGGCTCGTCGCGGACATCTTCCGGTACTGCCGGGCGGAGATCCCGAGGTGGAACACGATCTCGATCTCCGGCTATCACATGGCCGAGGCGGGCGCGACGCCCGCGCAGGAGATCGCGTTCACCCTGGCCGACGGCATCGAGTACGTGCGCACCGCGGTGGCCGCCGGGATGGACGTGGACGACTTCGCGCCCCGGCTGTCGTTCTTCTTCGTCGCCCGGACCACGATCCTGGAGGAGGTGGCCAAGTTCCGCGCGGCCCGCCGGATCTGGGCCCGGGTGATGCGCGAGGAGTTCGGCGCGAAGAACCCCAAGTCGCTGATGCTGCGCTTCCACACCCAGACGGCGGGCGTGCAGCTCACCGCGCAGCAGCCCGAGGTGAACCTCGTGCGCGTCGCCGTGCAGGCGCTGGGCGCGGTGCTCGGCGGCACCCAGTCGCTGCACACCAACGCCTACGACGAGGCGATCGCGCTGCCCACCGACAAGTCGGCCCGGCTGGCGCTGCGCACCCAGCAGGTGCTGGCGTACGAGACGGATGTGACCGCCACCGTCGACCCGTTCGCCGGTTCCTACGTCGTCGAAGCGATGACCGACGACCTGGAGACCGCGATACTCGGCCTGATGCGGCAGATCGAGGACCGCGGCGGCGCCGTGGCCGCGATCGAGCAGGGGTTCCAGAAGGCGGAGATCGAGCGCAGCGCGTACCGGGTGGCGCGGGAGACGGACGCGGGCGAACGTGTGGTCGTCGGGGTCAACCGTTTCGCGCTGGACGAGGAGGAGCCCTACGAGCCGCTGCGGGTGGACCCGGCGATCGAGGAGCGGCAGGCGCGGCGGCTCGCCCGGCTGCGGGCGGAGCGGGACGGTGACGCGGTGGCCGCGGCCCTCGCGGCGCTCGCCGCGGCGGCCCGGAGTGACGCGGACAACGTCCTGTACCCGATGCGGGAGGCGCTGCGCGCGCGTGCCACACTGGGTGAAGTGTGCAACACTCTGCGTGACGTCTGGGGGGCGTACGAACCCTCCGAGACGTTCTGAGAGCGGTCCCGGCACCAGCCTCTCCCCGAAGGTGAACGGGGTCCGACGCCCGGGGGATATTTGCGTGAACGTCGGTGAATGGCCAGCCGACGATGTGCAGGGGACGGCTGAGTTGGTTTTAGCGTGTCATGCTGTTAACTGTTTGTTGTGACTGAGTTGGCCCGGCACTCGATACCGCTGCCTAATGTTCAATCCGTGCCCGTTTCATCCCCCACCCCACTCCGTGTGGCAGTGCTGGCGGATTCCGACACCCGGTGGAAGTGGGGCGCGCTCACCGCGCGCCGGATCGCTCCCGAGTCGACCGTCCATGGCTATCTGCTGTGGGGGCGCGCCACGCCGACCGAGCGGCAGTTGGCGGAGATCGGGGCGGACGCGGACGAGCTGCGCGAGGTCAGCGCGGTGGACTTCCTGACGGACCTGGGCGAGCGCGCCCAGGGCGGCGAGGGCGGCCCCGAGCCGTTCGACGTGCTGGTCCTGGCCTGCGTCGGGGGCACCATCCAGGCGATGCTGCACGGCCTCGCCCGCGCGTGGCGCAGCGCCGAGCGGCGCCCCGTCGTCGTCACCGGCTATGTCGGCGTCGTCTACGAGAAGCTGCCCGACGGGCTGCTGCTGCGGCACGGCGCCGACCTCGTCCTGGCCAACAGCCGGTACGACGCGCGCCGCTTCCGCGCGGTGTACGACGGCGTGCGCGCCGACAGCTCCGCCGTCACGGAGTGCGCCCTGCCGTTCCTCGACGGAAAGACGTACGACCCGGGCCCGGCGGAGCGCGGCGAGCGCCCCTATCGGGTGGTCTTCGCGGTCCAGCCCTCGGTGCCGGACAGCCGCAAGGACCGGGCGTATCTGCTGGACCGCGCGATCGGGCACGCGCGGCGCCACCCCGACCGCGAGGTCATCCTCAAGCTGCGCAGCAAGCCGAGCGAGCACACCACGCACATCGAGGAGCTGCCCTACCAGCGGCTGGCCGAGCGGGCCAAGGAGGAGCAGCCGCCCAACTTCCGCCTGGCGTACGGGAACATGGGCGAGATCCTGGACGACACGGACCTGCTGGTCACCGTCAGCTCCACCGCCGCCCTGGAGTCGCTGCACCGGTCCATCCCCACCGCGGTCCTCAGTGACCTGGGCATCCGCGAGGCGCTGGGCAACCATTACTTCATCGGCTCGGGGTGCTTCGCGTCCTGGGACGAGCTGGACGCGGGTCACCTCCCGCGCCCGGAGCCCGAGTGGCTCGCCGACCAGGGCATCGCCACCTCCCACGAGCACGCCTTCGCCACCGCGCGCGGCCGGCTCGCCGGCCTGCTGGACCAGCGGCGCCAGGCCGGGCTGCTCCCCCTCACCCCGTACTACACCGCGCGCACCGCCCCCGGGTATCTGCCCGGCGTGCTGGCCCGGCACGGGCTGGACATCAAGGGCGAGCCCAAGGCGGGACACCAGGCCGCCGGCTCGGACGCCGGCATGCGCGCCGCCTCCCGCCGGCTGCTGCGCCGCACCGCTCGCGGCGCCTACCGCGCGGGCGTTCAGCGCGTGGCCCCGCTGATCCGCCGCTGGGGGCAGTTGTGACAGCCATAACAGCGGCGAAACGGCTCCGGCCGAGCGGACAAGCCACTGACGCACCCGACCCGAGAACGAAGGCATGACCATGAGCACTGTTCTGGCTGTGATCCCCGCCCGCGGGGGCTCGAAGGGGGTGCCCGGGAAGAACCTCGCGCCGGTCGGTGACGCGCCCCTGATCACCCGCGCCGTGCGCGAGTGCCGCGCCGCGCGCCTGCTGACCGCCGTCGTCGTCTCCACCGACGACCCCGGCATCGCCGCCGCCGCGCACGCCGCGGGCGCCGAGGTCGTCGAGCGCCCGGCCGAGATCTCCAGCGACACCGCCACCAGCGAGGCCGCGGTGCTGCACGCCATGGGCGTCTACGAGGAGCGGCACGGCGTCACGGTGGACGCCGTCCTCCTCGTCCAGTGCACCAGCCCGTTCCTCACCCGCGAGGAGCTCGACGGCGTCGCCGCCGCCGTGCTGGACGGCGCCGACACCGCGCTCACGGTGGCCCCGTTCCACGGCTACGTCTGGCGCGACAGCTCCCACACCGGCGGCCACGGCGTCAACCACGACAAGGCCTACCGCCCGCGCCGCCAGGACCGGCCGCAGGACCTGCTGGAGACCGGCGCCGCCTACGCCATGCGCGCCGACGGCTTCCGCGAGGAGCGGCACCGCTTCTTCGGCCGCACCGAGCTGGTGCGCACCGACCCGGCGCGGGTCCTGGAGATCGACGATCCGCACGACCTCGCCCGGGCCCGCGCCCTCGCCCCGCTGCTGGACGGCGGCAAGACGGGGATACCGGCCGGGCCCTTCCCGGACTACCTGCCCACCCGCGCCGACATCGACGCGGTGGTGCTCGACTTCGACGGCACCCAGACCGACGACAGGGTGCTCGTCGACTCCGAAGGACGGGAGCTCGTCTCCGTACACCGCGGGGACGGGCTCGGCATCGCCGCGCTGCGACGCGCGGGGCTGCCCCTGCTGATCCTGTCCACGGAGGAGAACCCGGTCGTCGCCGCGCGGGCGCGCAAGCTGCGCATCCCCGTGCTGCACGGCATCGACCGGAAGGACCTCGCCCTCAAGCAGTGGTGCGAGGAACAAGGAATCGCGCCGGAGCGCGTGCTCTACGCGGGCAACGACGTCAACGACCTGCCGTGCTTCGACCTTGTCGGGTGGCCGGTCGCCGTCGCCAGCGCCCATGACGTGGTGCGCGGCGCCGCCCGGGCGGTCACCTCCGCGCCAGGCGGCGCAGGCGCGATCCGCGAGATCGCCTCGTGGATCCTCGGAAAGGAACTGACAGCATCATGACCTCAGGCAACCGCCTCCGTAACTTCGGCGACCGCGTGGCCGGCCCGGGTCGCCCGGTTTACATCACCGGTGAGATCGGCATCAACCACAACGGCGATCTGGAGAACGCCTTCGCGCTCATCGACGCCGCTGCCGAGGCCGGCTGTGACGCCGTGAAGTTCCAGAAGCGCACGCCGGAGATCTGCACGCCCCGTGACCAGTGGGACATCGAGCGGGACACCCCGTGGGGCCGGATGACCTACATCGACTACCGGCACCGCGTGGAGTTCGGCGAGGAGCAGTACCGCGCCATCGACGAGTACTGCGCCAAGCGCGGCATCCACTGGTTCGCCTCCCCGTGGGACACCGAGGCCGTGGAGTTCCTGGAGCAGTTCGACGTGCCGGCCCACAAGGTCGCCTCCGCGTCGCTCACCGATGACGAGCTGCTGCGCGCCCTGCGTGCCACCGGCAAGACCGTCATCCTGTCCACCGGCATGTCCACGCCGAAGCAGATCCGGCACGCCGTGGAGGTGCTCGGCAGCGAGAACATCCTGCTCTGCCACGCCACCAGCACCTACCCGGCCAAGGCCGAGGAGCTCAACCTGCGGGTGATCCACACCCTCCAGGCCGAGTACCCCAACGTGCCGATCGGCTACTCGGGCCACGAGACCGGTCTCCAGACCACCCTGGCCGCCGTCGCCCTCGGCGCCACCTTCGTGGAGCGGCACATCACCCTGGACCGCGCGATGTGGGGCTCCGACCAGGCCGCCTCCGTCGAGCCGCAGGGCCTTCAGCGGCTGGTCCGCGACATCCGCATCATCGAGGAGTCCCTCGGTGACGGTGTGAAGAAGGTCTACGAGAGCGAGCTGGGCCCGATGAAGAAGCTGCGCCGCGTCAAGGGCGTCGTCGCCGAGCAGGACGAGGCGACCCCCGCCCCCGCCGCGGTCTGAGCACGGCATCAGGGAAGGGGACGGGACACGCATGACTGACCCACGGGACGGGACACTCGCGTTCGCCGAGAGCCCGGTCCAGCTTCTCAACACGCTGGAGTGGGCGCACGCCACCGGACCGGGCGCCTTCACCGTGGTCATACTCCCGCCCCACGACCCGACGAGCCGGGGTCAGTTGCGCCGCATGGCGCAACTGGCCCGGGACTCCGGCTGCCGCGTCCTGTGGCGCGAGGCCCGCGGCGGGGCCGTCACCCCGTCGCGGGCCCTGGCCGCGCTCGCGGGCCCGCTGCGGCGAGCCCGCCGGCTCGTGATCGGGGACCCGTTCTCGCACTACCTCCAGTTGCTGCTGTCGATGGCCAAGCGCTGCGACATCGTCGTGGTCGACGACGGCACGGCGACCATGGAGTTCATCGCGCAGCTCTCCCGCGGGGAACGGCTCGTGCGCTGGCACCGCCCCCACGCCCGCGGGCCCCGGTCGGTGCTGTTCACCCCCGTCGCGCGCCGCGCGGTGCGCCGGCTCACGCCGACGGCCGGGCGCTCGGTGGAGGTCTTCACCGCGATGCCCGTCCAGGCCATGGAGGGCATCGCCGTCACGGCCAACACGTTCTCCTGGACCCGGTCCCGTTTCGAGCCGCCCCGGCTCACCGGCGGCGCCGACCTCGTCGGCACCTCGCTGGTGGAGACCGGCGTGCTGCACGAGGACCGGTACATCGCCGCCGTCGGCGAACTGGTCCGGCAGCACGGCATCACGCGGTACTTCGCGCACCGCAAGGAGGGCGGCGACAAGCTGCGCCGCCTCACCGCGGAGGCGGGCGTCGAGATCGTCCGCCCGGACTTCCCGCTGGAACTGGTCGCCCGGCGCGGCCCGATCGGCTCGAAGATCCTCAGCTTCCCCTCCACCGTGGTGCACACCCTGCCCCGGGTGCTGTCGGACACCGATGTGCGGGTCGTGGTCTGCGACGTCGAGGAGGCGTGGTTCACCGACCGCGTCACCGAACGCGCCAGCGGCTTCCTCTCCGAGGTGACCAACACGGCCCGGCGTGAGCTGCGCCACAACTGAGGTGAAAATAAGCACCTATACCCCGGCACACTCCTCTTCATGCCGCCGCGCTCTCCTTCTCGAGTATGAACTTTCCATGATCGAGGACCTGTTGGGCCGTCCAGGGGTCTAATCTCGGTCACGTGAGTGATCTGCTGTCCCCGGAGTCCACCCCCACGACACTCGACGATGCGCTGCGGGCCGAGCTCATCGCCTTCCGCCGGGATCTGCACATGCATCCCGAGCTGGGGAACCAGGAAGTGCGCACGACCGCGGTCCTCAAGGAGCGGCTGGAGCGCGCGGGGCTCGCCCCCCGGGTGCTCGACAGCGGCACCGGCCTCGTCTGCGACGTGCGGCCCCCCGGCACGGACGGCCCCGCCCAGGCGCCCTTCCTGGCGTTGCGCGCCGACATCGACGCGCTGCCCATCCCGGACACCAAGTCCGTTCCCTATCGCTCGACGATCCCGGGCCGCGCGCACGCCTGCGGCCACGACGTGCACACCACCGTCGTGCTCGGCGCGGGCCTGGTGCTCGCCCGGCTCGCCGAGCGCGGTCTGCTGCCCCGGCCGGTGCGGCTGCTGTTCCAGCCCGCCGAGGAGGTGCTGCCCGGCGGCGCCCAGGACGTCGTGGAGACCGGCGTCCTGGAGGGCGTCGGGCGGATCCTCGCCCTGCACTGCGACCCCAAGCTGGACGCCGGCCGCCTGGGTGTGCGCGTCGGCCCCATCACCTCCGCCTGCGACCGCGTCGAGGTCAGCCTCTCCGGGCCCGGCGGCCACACCGCCCGCCCGCATCTGACCACCGACCTGGTCACCGCCGCCGCCAAGGTGGCCACCGAGGTGCCGGCCCTGATCGCCCGCCGCGCCGACACCCGTTCCGGCATCGCGATCACCTGGGGCCGCCTCACCGCAGGCCACGCGCCGAACGTCATCCCCAACTCGGCCGAGCTGTCCGGCACCATGCGCTGCCTGGACCTGGCCGCCTGGCGCGCCGCGCCCGACCTGGTGGTCGCCGCCGTGGACGAGGTCGCCGCGCTCTACCGCGCCAAGTGCGAGATCAAGTACATCCGCGGCGTCCCGCCCGTGGTCAACGACGCCGCCTCCACCGCGCTGCTCGCCGAGGCGATGACCGCGCGGTTCGGGGCCGACGCGGTCACCGAGACCGAACAGAGCCTCGGCGGCGAGGACTTCTCCTGGTACCTGGAGCGCGTTCCCGGCGCCATGGCCCGGCTCGGCGTGCGCACCCCGGGCCGTAACGCCTCTGTCACGCCTCGCGACATCCACCAGGGCGACTTCGACGTGGACGAGCACGCGATCACCGTGGGGGTCGATCTGCTCACCGCCGCCGCACTGCTGAGCTGAGTCGGTGTTGCGCTCTCGTTTCGTTAACACCGATCTGATAACGGGATGAATGGAGGGCTACGAGGCCGGTCTACGCGCGTTACGATTCGCGCAACAGCGCCGTAAGAGGCGCTTTCGACGGAAGGAAACGTCCTCTTGCGCCGCGTATCCAGGCTTGCAGCAGCAGCCGCCGTCTCGGCGGTCCTCGCGCTCACCGCCAGCGCCTGTGGTGAGAGCTCCACCGAATCGAACAACGAAGAGGGGTCCGGCGACAAGGGCGTCGGCATCGCCTTCGACGTCGGCGGCCGGAACGACCACTCGTTCAACGAGGCCGCGGCTCGCGGCGGCGACCGCGCCGAGGAGGAGCTGGGCGTCACCATCGAGTACCAGACCGCCCGCAACGGCGAGACGGACGCCGACCGCGTCCAGCGCCTCACCTCCCTCGCGCAGGAGGGCTACAACCCGGTCATCGGCGTCGGCTACCTCTACGGCAACGCCATCACCGAGGTCGCGGCCGAGTTCCCCGACACCACGTTCGGCGTGGTGGACTCCGTGCCCGAGGGTGACAACACCTATGGCATGACCTTCGCCGAGCACGAGGGCTCCTACCTCGCGGGCGTCGCCGCCGCGCTGACCACCCAGTCCGGCAGCGTCGGCTTCATCGGCGGCGTGCAGAACCCGCTCATCGGCAAGTTCCAGGCCGGCTTCGAGCAGGGCGTCGCCGACACCAACCCGGACGTCGAGGTCGAGGTCAACTACCTCTACCGGGACGACGACCGCGGCTTCAGCGACCCGGCCCGCGCCGCCGAGCAGGCCGACGGCATGCTCAGCCGCGGCGTTGACGTCATCTACACCGCGGCCGGCTCCTCCGGCCAGGGCTCCATCGAGCAGATCGCCGGCGTCGAGGGCGCCTGGGCCATCGGCGTGGACTCCGACCAGTACCAGCAGCCGGGTCTGGAGGAGTACCAGGACTCGATCCTGACCTCCGTGATGAAGGGCGTGGACGTCGCCGTCTTCGACCTGATCGAGAGCGTCACCAAGGGCGAGCCGCTGACCGGCCACCACGAGTACACCCTCGCCGAGGGCGGCGTCTCGCTGGCCACCTCCGGTGGCTTCATCGACCCTCTGGCCCCCGAGATCGAAGAGGCGACCCGCCGGATCGTCGAGGGCGAAGTCACGGTCAACGACACCCCCTGACCGAGCCGCCCGCGCGGTGCCGGGGCGACCCCCCGGCACCGCGCGTGGCACGTGCGGGCAAACCCTTTCGGGCTGGAGGCGTCCGGCGGGAGCCGGGCGCGGTAGCGTGCCCGAGACCAACGACGGTCCCCGCCCGCCCGGTCGGGCTTTCCGCTCCGAGGAGAGTGCGTCATCCCAGCCCCGAACAGCCCTCCGCAGCCCGCCGGCCGCTCCGGCGTGCCCGCCGTCGAGCTGCGCGGCATCACCAAACGCTTCCCCGGCGTCGTCGCCAACCACGACATCGACATCACCGTCCAGCGCGGCACCGTCCACGCGCTCGTCGGGGAGAACGGCGCCGGCAAGTCCACGCTGATGAAGATCCTCTACGGCATGCAGCGGCCGGACGAGGGGACCATCGCCATCGACGGCGAGCAGGTCACGTTCCGCAGTCCCGCGGACGCCATCGCGCGCGGCATCGGCATGGTCCACCAGCATTTCATGCTCGCCGACAATCTGACGGTCCTGGAGAACGTCGTTCTCGGCGCCGAGAAGCTGCACGGCATCGGGGCCCGCGCGCGGCGCCGCATCGCCGAGCTGTCCGACACGTACGGCCTGGGCGTCCGTCCCGACCTGCTGGTCGAGGAGATCGGCGTCGCCGACCGGCAGCGCGTGGAGATCCTGAAGGTCCTCTACCGGGGCGCGCGCACGCTGATCCTGGACGAGCCGACCGCGGTGCTGGTGCCCCAGGAGGTCGACGCCCTCTTCGGGAACCTGCGGGAGCTGACCGCCGAGGGCCTGACGGTCCTGTTCATCTCGCACAAGCTGGGCGAGGTCCTGTCCGTCGCCGACGACATCACGGTGATACGGCGCGGCACCACCGTGGGCACGGCCGTGCCGGCGGAGACCACGCCGAAGCAGCTCGCCGAGCTGATGGTCGGCACCGAGCTGCCCACCCCCGAGACCCGCGAGTCGACGGTCACCGACGAGCCCGTGCTCACCGTCGAGGGGCTGCACCTCTCCGGCCGGGACGCGGACGGCCTGCTGCGCGAGGTGCTGGCCGACATCGACTTCACCATCCACCGCGGCGAGGTCCTGGGCATCGCGGGGGTCGAGGGCAACGGCCAGGCCGAGCTGGTCGAGGCGATCATGGGCATCCGGCGCCCGGACGGCGGCCGGATCACGCTCGCGGGCACGGACATCTCCGTCACCTCGACGCGCAAGCGCCGCGAGCAGGGCATCGGCTACATCCCCGAGGACCGCCACCGGCACGGGCTGCTGCTGGAGGCCCCGCTGTGGGAGAACCGCATGCTGGGCCACGTCACCGAGCCGCCCAACAGCCGCGGCCCCTGGCTGACGGCCGGCAGCGCCCGGCAGGACACGCGGCGGATCGTCGAGGAGTACGACGTCCGCACCCCCGGCATCGAGGTCACCGCCGGCTCGCTGTCCGGCGGCAACCAGCAGAAGCTGATCGTCGGCCGGGAGATGAGCCACCGCCCGCGGGTGCTGATCGCCGCGCACCCGACCCGGGGCGTGGACGTGGGCGCGCAGGCGCAGATCTGGGACGAGATCCGGCGGGCCCGCCGCGAGGGGCTGGCCGTGCTGCTGATCTCCGCCGACCTGGACGAGCTGATCGGGCTCTCCGACAGCCTGCGCGTGATGTACCGCGGCCGGCTCGTCGCGGACGCCGACCCGGCCACCATCACCCCCGAGGAGTTGGGCACCGCGATGACCGGTACCGCCACCGGCCACCTCGAACACGAGGAGGGAAACGGTGAATAGCCTGCTGCGGCGCGTCGACCGGGAGAAGCTGGTCCTGGCCGTCGCCGCCCCCCTGCTCGCGATCGTCACCGCGATGGCCATCACCTCGGCGGTGATGGGGCTGACGGGCGACAACCCGTTCCGGGCGTTCGAGGTGATGGCCGACTACGGCTCCAAGAGCGACAGCCAGGTCTGGATCATCAACAAGGCGATCCCGTACTACCTGGCCGCGGCGGCCGTCGCCATCGGCTTCCGGATGAACCTGTTCAACATCGGCGTGGACGGGCAGTACCGGGTCGCCGCGTTCTTCGCCGCGGTCGTCGGCGGCGCGCTGAGCCTGCCGGGCGTGGTGCAGATCCCGATCATCCTGCTGACGGCCATGGCCTGTGGCGCGATCTGGGCCGGCATCGCGGGCTACCTCAAGGCCACCCGCGGGGTCAGCGAGGTCATCACCACGATCATGCTGAACTTCATCGGCGGCTCCCTCATCGCGTACTTCCTCCAGGAGGGGCGGCTCGCCGAGCGCGACGAGAACATCATCCACACCGAGGACATCCCGGACTCCAGCTTCTTCTTCGAGTTCCCGACCAACCCCGACCCGGTGCACGGCACGATCCTGGTCGCGGTCGCGGTCGGCATCGCGTACTGGTTCGTGCTGGGCCGCACCCGGTTCGGCTACGACCTGCGCGCGGTGGGCCGTTCCGAGTCGGCGGCCGAGGCCAGCGGCGTGAGCGTGAAGCGCACGGTCGTCACGGCGATGCTGCTGTCCGGCGCGGTGGCGGGCCTGGTGGGCATGCCCACCCTGCTGAACGAGTCGGGCAACTACGGCAACGACTTCCCCGAGGGGCTGGGCTTCACCGGCATCGCGATCGCCCTGCTCGGCCGCAACCACGCCGTGGGCATGGCGCTGGCCGCGCTGCTGTGGGGCTTCCTCGAACGCACGGGTACCCAGCTCGAGTTCGAGGGCTACGACCAGGAGATCGTCGGTGTGATGCAGGGCATCATCGTGCTCTCCGTCGTCGTCGCCTACGAGATCGTCCGCCGCTGGGGCATCCGGCGCCAGCAGCGTCTGGTCGGTGAGCAGCTCGCCGCCGGCCGGCTGTCGAAGAAGAACGACTCGGCGGAGGTGTCCGCGTGACCACCACCCTGTCCACCCTCACCGACAAGGTGCGCCCCAGCGGGCGGGTGGAGGAAGGCCGCCGTCGGCTGACGTATCCGGCCGTGCTGCTGATCCTGGCGCTGGCCCTGGTGCTGCTCTCGCTGGTCCGCGCGGTCACCGACCAGCAGAGCCTGACCTCCGCGGACCAGTGGGGCGCGGCGATGGGCTTCGCGGTGCCGATCGGGCTGGCCGGGCTCGGCGGGCTGTGGGCGGAGCGGGCCGGCGTCGTCAACATCGGCCTCGAGGGCATGATGATGCTCGGCTTGTTCGCGGCCGGCTGGATCGGCTGGCAGCACGGGCCGTGGGCGGCCGTGCTGGCCGGGATCGTCGGCGGGGCGCTGGGCGGGCTGCTGCACGCGGTGGCCACGGTGACGTTCGGCGTGGACCACATCGTGTCCGGTGTGGCGCTGAACATCCTGGCGCTGGGCGTTGTGCAGTACCTGGCGAAGCTGTGGTTCGCGGCCGAGGGCAGCGAGGCGCTGGCGCGCGGCGGCAACGACAAGCAGTCGCCGCAGATGGAGCGGATGGAGCCGTTCACCGTGCCGGGCGTCGCCGACTGGCTGGGCGACCTGGACGAGCGGAACTGGTTCCTCGTCTCCGACCTGGCGGGCATTCTGCGCGCGGCGGTGCACGAGGTGTCCTGGCTGACGCTGCTGACGGTGCTGATCTTCGTGGGCACCTATCTGGTGCTGTGGAAGTCGTCGTTCGGCCTGCGGCTGCGGTCCTGCGGCGAGAACCCGCAGGCCACCGAGTCGCTCGGGGTGAACGTCTACCTCTACAAGTACCTGGCGCTGGCCGTCTCCGGCGGCCTGGCCGGGCTCGGCGGCGCGTATCTCGCGGTGCTGATCCGGATGTACCAGGACGGGCAGACCGGCGGGCGCGGCTATCTGGGCCTGGCGACCATGATCTTCGGCAACTGGCGGCCGGGCGGGGTCGCGGCGGGCGCGGGCCTGTTCGGCTTCATGGACGTGCTCCAGACCCGGGACCGGCCGGTGGTGCACGCGATGCTGCTGCTGTTCGCGCTGGGCCTGCTGGGCCTGGCGGTCTGGCAGTTCGTCCGGGGCAAGCGGCTGGCGGCCGTCGTGGTGGCCGTGCTGGCCGGGCTGATGTGGGTCTGGTACGCCACGACCGACACGCTCCCGCTTGAACTGGTCACCGCCAGCCCCTATCTGACGACGCTGCTGGTACTGACGCTGTTCGCGCAGCGATTGCGGCTACCCAAGGCGGCCGGCCGGCCCTATCGCCGGGGGCAGGCGACATGACCGCGGTCCCCGCCGCCGACTGGGCGGCGCTGCGCGCGGCGGCCCGGGACGCGATGTCCCGGGCGTACGCGCCGTACTCGCGGTACCCGGTGGGCGCCGCCGCGCGGGTGGCGGACGGGCGCGTGGTCACCGGCTGCAACGTGGAGAACGCCTCCTACGGTCTTGGCCTGTGCGCGGAGTGCGGGCTGGTGTCCGCGCTGCACGCCTCGGGCGGCGGCCGGCTGACCCACTTCACCTGCTGCGACGGCGAGGGCAACGTGATCACGCCGTGCGGCCGTTGCCGGCAGTTGCTGATGGAGCACGGCGGCCCCGGCCTGGAGGTGGAGACGCCCGAGGGCGTGCGCACCCTGGGCGACCTTCTTCCGCAGGCATGGCACCTGGAACAGTGAGCCCCATGGACGCGATCACCATCATCCGTGCCAAGCGCGACGGCCGGACCCTGACCCCCGAGCAGATCGACTGGATCATCGCCGCGTACACGCGCGGCGAGGTCGCCGACGAGCAGATGTCGGCGCTGGCCATGGCGATTCTGCTGAACGGCATGGACCGGGCGGAGATCGCCCGCTGGACGGCGGCGATGATCGCCTCCGGGGAGCGGATGGACTTCTCCGGTCTGCCGCTGCCCACCACGGACAAGCACTCCACGGGCGGGGTCGGCGACAAGATCACGCTGCCGCTGGCGCCGCTGGTCGCCGCCTGCGGCGCGGCCGTGCCGCAACTGTCCGGGCGGGGGCTCGGGCACACCGGCGGCACGCTGGACAAGCTGGAGTCCATCCCCGGCTGGCGGGCGCGGCTGACGGGCGAGGAGATGCTGGCGGTGCTGCGCGGGACGGGCGCGGTGATCTGCGCGGCGGGGGAGGGGCTGGCCCCGGCGGACCGGAAGCTGTACGCGCTGCGGGATGTGACGGGCACGGTCGAGTCGATCCCGCTGATCGCGTCCTCGATCATGTCCAAGAAGATCGCGGAGGGCACCGGCGCGCTGGTGCTGGACGTGAAGGCGGGCTCGGGCGCGTTCATGAAGACGCTCGAGGACGCCCGTGAACTGGCCTCGACGATGGTCGAGATCGGTACCGACCACGGCGTGCGGACCGTTGCCCTGCTCACCGACATGTCCACGCCGCTGGGCCTGACGGCGGGCAACGCGCTGGAGGTGCGCGAGGCGGTCGAGGTGCTGGCCGGCGGCGGGCCGGCCGATGTGGTGGAGCTGACTCTGGCGCTGGCCCGGGAGATGCTGGACGCGGCCGGGCTGCCGGACGCCGATCCGGCCGCCGCCCTGGCGCACGGTTCGGCCATGGACCGCTGGCGCCGGATGATCGCCGCGCAGGGCGGCGATCCTGACGCGCCGTTGCCCGTCGCCCGGGAGCGGCACACGGTGTCCGCGCCGGCGTCCGGTGTGCTGACGGCGCTGGACGCGTACGCCGTCGGGGTCGCGGCGTGGCGGCTGGGCGCGGGCCGGGCGCGCAAGGAGGACCCCGTACAGGCGGGCGCGGGCGTGGAGTTGCACGCCAAGCCGGGGGACACGGTGACGGCCGGGGCGCCGCTGTTGACGCTGCACACCGACACCCCGGAGCGGTTCGAGGACGCGCTCGCCGCGCTGGCGGGCGACGCGATCCGGATTGGTCCGGAGGCCGGGGCAGGCGTTCGTCCCACGGTTCTCGACCGGATTTCCTGAACGGCCGCCCCCCGGCCTCGAAACGTTCATGGCGAACCCCTTGGCGGGTGTCCATAATGTCGGAATTTTTGCCATGATCGTGACCGATGCCTAGTACCCTGAAGAACGGTTTTGGCGGAACGACACGGCGGGAGGTGAAGCTGCGATGCGCAGTGAACCTCCCAGTCATCCCCCGCGCCGCGCCATCCCGCCCAGGTAGCCGAGCGGCCTGGGGCGGCAGGCGTGTGCGCGCACTCCGGATGCCCGTGATCGCCTTCCGTTTCCTGGGGGTTCGCCCGTCATGACTCATCTGCCTGCGCTGCTGGAGGAGCACGACCTCGCCGGGGCCCTGGAGTGGCTGGAGACGCAGCCGCCCTACGCCATCGCCGACGAGATCGCCCGGATGGACGCCGTGGAGTCCGTCATCACGTTCCGGCTGCTCGACAAGGACCGGGCGCTGGAGGTCTTCGAGGAACTCGATCCCGTCGATCAGCAGCAGATCCTCCAGGGGCTGCGCGACCAGGCGTTCCGCGACCTGGTGGAGAACATGGACCCGGACGACCGGGCCCGGATGCTCAAGGAGGCCCCGGCCAAGGTCGCCAAGCGCGTGCTGGCCGGACTGAGCGCCCACGAGCGGCAGATGACGGCCGCGCTGCTCGGCTACCCCGAGGGGTCCGTGGGCCGGTACATGACGCCGGAAACGGTCGCGCTCCAGCAGGACCTGACGGTGGGCCAGGCGCTGGAGGTGGTCCGCCGCCGGGGGGCGCAGGCCGAGACCATCTACACGCTGCCGGTGGTGGACCGGGGGCGCCGGCTGACCGGCGTCGTCGAGCTGCGCGAACTGGTGCTCAGCGAGCCGGGGGCCATGGTGTCGGACCTGGTGGTGACCGAGCCGCCCAGGGCCCGGGCCACCGACCCGGCCGAGGACGCGGCGCGGCTGATGCGCGAGACGAACGTGCTGGACCTGCCGGTGGTTGACAGCGAGGACCGGCTGGTGGGGCTGCTCACGAGTGACGACGCGTTCGAGGTCATCGAGGCGGCGGACACCGAGGACGTGGCCCGGCAGTCCGGCGCCGAGCCGCTGGAGCGGCACTACATGTCGGTCAGCGTCTTCCGGTTGTCGCGGGTCCGGGTGATGTGGCTGATGCTGTTGATGGTCGCCGCCACGCTGACCGTTTCCGTTACACAGCTTTTCGAGAACGAGCTGAACGCGGTCACGGAGTTGGCGCTCTTCGTTCCGCTGCTGATCGGCACCGGCGGGAACTCCGGCGCGCAGGCCGCCACCGCGGCCGTGCGCGCCCTGGCGGTCGGCGAGGTGCGCACCTCGGACCTGTTCCGGGTGATCTGGCGCGAGTGCCGCACGGGGCTGCTGCTGGGCTGCATGCTGGCCGTGGTCGGGCTGTTCGTCGGCTCGTTCTTCGTCGGCTGGGACATCGCGGGCGTGGTCGCCATCACCCTGGTCGTCATCTGCGCCTGGGCGTCCACGGTGGGCGGCACGATGCCCCTGCTGGCGAAGAAGCTGCGCATCGACCCGGCCGTGGTGTCCGCCCCGATGGTGACCACGCTGGTGGACGCCACGGGGCTGGTCATCTACTTCACCACGGCCAAGCTGGTGCTCGGCGTCTGACGGCGGGTCAGGCGGACCGGACGGCGATCGCGTCCACCTCGAACAGCATGCCGGGCAGCGCCAGCGTGGCCACGCCCAGCAGGGTCTGGGCGGGCGGCTCGTCGCCCCAGATCCGGGAGACGACGGCGAGCAGGGCCGCCAGCTTGTCCTGGTCGTGGTCCACGATGTAGGTGCCGAGCCGGGTGACATGGGTGTAGTCGAGACCGGCGGCGGCCAGCGCCGTGCCCAGGTTGGTGAACGCCCGCTCGACCTGCTCGGCGAAGTCGTCGGAGACGACCGCGCCTTCGGCGTCGGAGCCGTACTGGCCGCCGATGAGAACGAGGCCGGCGGGGGCCGGGATGTCCACGGTGTGGCTGTAGCCGTAGCCGACCGGGTTGTGCAGGCCGGGCGGGTTGATGATCGAGTGTGTCGTCATGGCGTTCCCCTTTCAGGTCCTGGACATCATATATCCAGAATGGTCGGCGCGTGAACGCGGATTCGGCCCCACCGCGCGGGCGGTGGGGCCGAATCGGGTGGAGCTCTACGGGGACGGGCCGGTTCAGTGCCCGCCGGCCCGGCGGGCGGCGGCCACCTGGGTGAGCACCTGGGTGAGCACCTGGCTGCCCGGCGGCACCGGCGTCGGCTCATAGGTCCAGGAGTGGCCGACCCAGGGGTCGGCGAGGTGGTCGTCGGGCACCGGCGTGATGCGCAGCAGCGAGCGCCACAGCGGATCGAGCACCGGGCCGTAGCCCCGGGCGTCCTCGCGGGAGCCGACCATCATCAGGTGCACGCCCACCGAGGGCCCCTCGTCGGCGAGGTAGCGGAGCTGGGTGACGGCGCGGTCGTCGAAGCCGTGCGGGAAGTCATGGACGACCAGGAGCTGTTCCGCCGTGTCGAGGTCGGGCGGCAGCGCGTCGGCGGCGCCGCTGCGGATGGCCATCTGCACCAGGTCGACCCGCTGGGTCAGCGCGGCCAGCATCGCGGTCACCCCCGCGGCCCCGGCGGCGGGTGGACGCACCGCGCCGGTGTGCAGCAGCGGCGCCAGCGCGCCGGACGCGGCGCCGCCCGGGTCGATGACGTGGACGCTCAGATCCCCCACGGGGTGGACGGCGAGCAGCCGGGCCGCGATGACTGTCGCGGTCTCGGCGGCGAGGCGGCGCAACTCGTCGGAGTCGGCCGGGCCGGCGGCGCGCCCGCTGTCGATCCACAGGCCGCGCTGGAGCGGGAGCCGCACCAGCATCGGGATCCGCAGATCGCCGCTCTCGGGGAGGCTGAGGTCGCCGAGGCGCAGGGCCATCGGCACCTCCTTGGGCGCCTGGTACGCCAGCCAGACCGGGTTGTCCCAGCGGGCGTAGGCGGGCGGCAGGGCCGGCTCGACGACCTCGGACTCGGCCACGAGCTGGGCGAGGTCGCGTTCGAACACGGCACGCGCCTGGTCGACCAGGCCGGTGTGCTTGGCGCGGGCCCGGGTGCGGGCCTCGTCGGCGGCCGGACCGACGCGGGTGCGCGGGTCGGACAGCACCTTGTCGATCTCCTGCTCCATGCGGGAGTCGGCGAAGTCGACGGCGCTGCGGTAGGCGGCCGTCGAGCGGGCCAGGTCCTCGAACATGCCCCAGACCTGGTTGTAGAGGCGCTCGTCCAGGCTCCAGCCGGTGGCGTCGCCGGCGACCGGCTGGGCCGGCTGCCCCGGCTGGGGCGCGGGCGCGGCCGGCGGCGGGGGCGGCGGAGCGGCCGCGGGGCGGTTCGGGTGCTGGTAGTTGATCCGGCCGCCGGCGGTGGGGGCGGCCGGCGCCCCGGCCGGGTTGGCGGTGGGCTCGGGCGCCGGGGTGCCGCCGCCGACCGACGCGGCGCGCCGCGCGCGCTCCGCGTCGCCCGGCCGCGGCGGGGGCGCCACCGCGCGGGCCATCCCGCTGGCCACCGCCTCGTTGATCGTGACGGCCAGCTCCTGGGCCTGCGGCAGGCCCTGGTCCTGGAGCATGGCCACCAGCCCGCCCGCGTAGCCCTGGCCGACGGCGCGCACCTTCCAGGTGTCGTTGCGCCGGTAGAGCTCCAGGGCGACGACGGCGGACTCGGCGTGCAGGTCGGTGATGTGGTAGCTGACGACCGGGGAGCCGTCCAGCCCCGTCACCGAGACGAAGGGCGCGGTGACCGCGCCGAAGCTGGTCGGCCCGCCCACGCCCACCGGCAGGGCGAGCATCACGTTCACCCGGTGCACCGCCTCGGGCAGCGCGTCCAGGTCCACCGCGAGGCGGTGGTCGGCCGCCGCCTGCCTGGAGACCTCCAGCCCGGGGAGCTGGGGAGAGGCGGGGTGGGCTATCCACTCGACGTCCCGCATCCGCCCCTGGTCGTCGTTGAGTGTCACCCCGGCCACGATCGGCTCTCCGGCCGATACCCGAATCTCCAGCCGGGTCTCGGGCAGTGGGTGATTCTGCCCGCGGATCAGCTCGGCCGTCATGGCTGCGCCCCTTCGGTTTCCATCGCTCGCCTACGTCGTCTCGGTGGTCGAGCCCGGCGCGGTTCCGTTCCCGCCGCCGGGCCCGTCGTCTCGGTCGCTTGAGGACCTACAGGTACGGCAGCAGCGCCGGCATCAGGTCCTGGAACGTACGGCCGTTGGCCGGCTCGCCGATGGCGGTCATCTGCCAACCGCCGCCGACCCGGTGCACCTTGGCCATGATCTGCGCGGTGTACTGGCCGCCGCCGGTCAGGGTGTAGCGGGCGAGCTCCTGGCCGTTGGTCTCGTCGACCAGGCGGCAGAACGCGTTCTGCACGTCGGTGAAGCTCTGCCCGGTGAACGAGTTGACCGTGAAGACGATCTGGTCGATGTGGACGGGCACCCGCTGGAGGTCGACGAGGATCGCCTCGTCGTCCCCGCCCTGCCCGGCGCCGCCGACGCGGTTGTCACCGGTGTGGCGCACCGAGCCGTCGTCGCTGACCAGGTGCTGGAAGAAGACGACGTCGACGGGCTGCTTGTCGGCGAACACGACGGCCGAGGCGTCCAGGTCTATCTCCCGCGCGCGCGACCCGAACAGCCCACGGCGGGGAGCCGCCTGCCAGCCGAGTCCCATCCGCACCGCGGTCAGGGTGCCCCCGTCGGACTTCTGCAGATTGATCGCCTGTCCCTTGGACAAGTTGAGACTCACGTGCTACCCCTTCTCGGTTCGCCCCGCCGATTCCGGCGGTTGCCTGGAACCCTACGCAGTGCCGCCGACACCCGGGCGGCCACCGGGCGGGTTTGTAGCTGTCCTGCAATACTCCCGGCGCCCGCTCGTCGCCCGGCGGCCATCAGGAAGCGAACAGTGAACCCCCGTCCCCGGCGCGTCGGTTGCCCCGTCGGGCGGCTCAGGCCGTCAGCTCGCCGCGGATCCAGTCGGTGACGGAGGCGTGCGTTGGGGTCCAGCCGAGGACGGGGCGGGGGCGGGTGGCGCGGACGCGGCTGTTGGAGCCGAGGGCGTAGACCGCGGGCTCGTAGCCCCAGGCGTCGATGGCCGACTCGATGTCCCAGGGCTCGGGGCCCGCCACGCCCAGGGTCTCGGCGATGGCGGTGGTGATGGCGGCGAAGGACTCCTCGCCGTTCTCGACGAAGTGGAACGAGCCGGCCGGGGAGCGGTCCAGGGCCAGCGCGTACAGGTCGGCGACATCGGCGATGTGGACGTTCGACCAGATGTTGCGACCGGGCCCGACGTGCCGGGCGACGCCGCTGGAGCGGGCCTGCCGGACCAGCGCGGGGATCTGGACGCTGTCCCGGCCCGGGCCCAGGCCATGGCCGTAGATCAGCGTGTTGCACAGGACCGTGGAGCGGATCCCCGAGTCGGCCGCGGCCAGCACGAGGCGGTCGATCTCCACCCGGGGCGCCTTGTCCGCCTCGGGGCGCCAGCCTGAGCCCGGGTCGTGGATCTCCTCGGTGAAGACCGCCTCGGAGACCTCGCCCCGGGCGTCGTCGCCGACGACGCTGGAGCCACTGGTGTGCAGGAACGGCTTCCCCGAGCCGGCCAGACCGCTGATCAGCGCCTCGACGGCGCCGCGATGATCGCTGTCCGCCGCGTTGACCACGGCGTCGGCGGCCCGGGCCCGGGCCGCCAGCAGACCCGAGTCGTCGAGCGTTCCGAAGACCGGCTCGATGCCCAGGGCGGTCAGCTTCCCGGCCCTGCCCTCGTCCCGGGTCAGGCCCGAGACGGTGTGGCCCGCCTCCACCAGGCGAACGGCGACCGAGCCGCCGATGAATCCGGTGGCACCGGTGACGAACACGTGCATGAGGGACGACCTCCCGCGACAAGATGCTTGCAGACGCCTTCTATTGCGATCGACGATTCCCTGTGTATGCAATCAATGTCAAGCGGGCGCGCCTCGCGCCCGCCGGCTGACGGCGCCTCAGAGGTCGCTCGCGCTGATGTGGTAGCAGCCGGAGTAGGCCGTGCCCGAGGTCAGATACCAGTCGCCGGAGTGGGGGGCGACCGTGCTGTCCGTCGTCGCGCGGACGACCATCCGGTAGTCGCCGGGGGCCAGGGTCAGCGTCACGCGCGGGCGGTCGAGGTCCGTGCCGCACGTCCCGCCGGGCTGGTCGCCGAGCGGGCCGCCGCCGTGGGGCGTGCAGTCGCCGCAGGCGTCGACCGACGCGGTGCCGGTCCCCGCGCCCGCGAACAGGATCTCCAGCTCCTCCGGGGAGTCGTTGACGATCTCCACGGTCACGGTGCCGCCCGGCGCGCCGCCCGTGGCGGTGGGCGGCGGCAGTTCGCCGGTGTCGCCGGCGTTGATCTCGTCGATCTCGACGGCGATCAGCAACTCGCCGGCGCCACCGGCCCGCGCGTCGTCCGGGTAGCCGTCCACCAGCCGCTGGAACGCGTCGCGGGCCGGGCCGAGGTCCCCGCCCTCGTAGTGGGCGAGGCCGCACTCGTACAGGGCGTGGCCCGCGGAGTTCTCCGCGTCGTGCCGCTGTTCCCCGCTTGCCGCGGACAGACCCAGCACCGCCTCGAACTCGTCGGTGGCCGCGCAGAATTCGCCCGCCTCGACCCGCTCCTCGCCACAGGCGAACCGCGCCCCCGGCAGGGCCCGGGTGGCGCGCCCGGAGAGGTCGGCGGCCTCCGGCGCGCCGACCGAGGACAGGCTCTCCAGGGCCAGCAGGTCACCGACCGTCTCGCAGGGCCGGTCGGCCAGGCCCGCCGTCCCGTTCGCGTACAGGTCCTCGAACCGGCCCGGCACCTGGGCCGCCTGGGGCGAGGCGGGGTGCTCCTCGCGCACGGCGAGGTACGCCTCGAACGCCGTCCGGTACGCGGCGCTCAGCTCCTCGCCGCCGGTCTCCCGCGCGGTGCCGGCCAGCGCGTCCGCGTGCGCGAGCCGCAGCTCGGCCAGCCGCGGTCCGGCGCCGTCCCAGGGCGGGGTGCCGGCGTAGCGGTCGAGATAGCCGCCGTAGCCGGAGATCGCCGCCGGGAAGTCACCCGCCTCGGCGGCGGCCTCGGCCGTCAGCACGACATCGCACGCGGCGCGGCCCGCGCGGGCGTCGGCGAGCGCGCCGCTCAGCGTGAACTCGTACCGGCCGGCGGCGGCCCGGTCGTAGTGCTCGACGGCCGTGGCGCAGTCGCCGGCCGCGTGCGCCCGCTCCGCCCGGTCCAGCTCACCGGCCGGGACGGCCCGGTAGAACGCGAGGCCGGTGGCGACCAGCGCGATGACCACGGCGCCCACGGCGAGCGGCAGCCAGGGGCGCAGCGGCGGCGCAGCGGCGTCCGGCAGGGCCGCCAGCCGGGCGCGGCGGTAGCCGTCCACGGTCATGGCCACCAGCCACAGCGCGTAGAGCCCGAGCCAGAACGGCCAGGTGTCCGAGGCGTTGAGCGCGTTGGCGAGCACGACGATCAGCAGCGTGACCAGCCAGGAGGCCACGGCCCGGCTCCACTGGCGCAGATAGAGGTAGCCGGCGCCCAGGCCGCTCGCGTTCAGCAGCGCCGCGACCCGGCCGCGGCGTCTGACGATGCCCTGGTGATAGCCGCCGATGACCGCCATGTCCGACCCCCTGGGTGCGAGGAGCGCGCGGATGCGCCGACGCGCCGCAGCCGGGCGACGCCCGCCCCCTTACACGTTTAACGGGGGCGGGCGGTTTCGGGAAGCCCGGTGGCGGGCCCGGTCAGGCGGCCGTCGCCAGCGCGCGGCGCTCGGCGTGCGCCCGGCGCGTGGCGTACAGGGTGATCGCGGCGGTCGTCAGCAGCGCCGCCAGCGCGAACACGACCAGCCCGGTCCACTCCGCCCGGTGATAGATCGCCGCGCCCAGCGTGCCGCCGAGGCTCGCGCCCAGGTAGTACGCCACCTGGTACAGCGCGGACGCCTGCGCCTTGCCGTGCGTCGCGATCCGGCTCACCGAGCCCGAGGCCACCGCGTGGCCGAAGAAGAAGCCGCCGGTGATCAGCACCAGCCCGGTCAGCACCAGGGCGAGCCGGTCGGACAGGCTCAGCAGCAGCCCGGCCGTCACCGTGCCGATCGCCACGTACAGCGCGCCACGCCGCCCGAGCCGGGACAGCAGCGGGCCCGTCGCGGACGAGGAGCCGGTGCCCACCAGGTAGATGACGAAGACCGAACCGGCCAGCCCCGCCGAGAGGTTGAACGGCTCCTCGACCAGCCGGAAGCCGATCACCGTGTACACCGCGCTGAACGCGGCCATCAGCAGCATCCCGATGGCGTACAGCCGCAGCAGCAGCGGCCGGGCCAGGTGGTCGCGCACCGTGCGCAGCACCAGCCGGGGCCGCAGCGAGGCCGGGGTGAAGTTCCGCGAGCGCGGCAGCAGCACCCGGAAGACCACCGCGGACACCAGGCCCAGCGCGGCCACCGCGCCCAGCGCGGCGCGCCAGCCGAAGCCCTCGGCGACCCAGCCGGTCAGCACCCGGCCGGACATGCCGCCCACGCTGTTGCCGGCGATGAACAGGCCGACCGCGCCGACCGTCGCCTTCGCGTGCAGCTCCTCGGAGAGGTACGCCACCGCGGAGGCGGGGATGCCGGCGATGGCCGCGCCCTGCACCGCGCGGAGCGCGATCAGCGTGCGCAGGTCGGGCGCGAACGGGATCACCAGCGCCAGGGCGACGGCGACCCCGACCGACGCCGTCATCATCTGGCGGCGCCCGAACCGCTCGGACAGGGTGCTCAGCGGCAGCACGGCCACCGCCAGCGCGATGGTGGTCGCGGACACCGTCCAGCTCGCCCGGTCGGGGGTGACCCCGTAGGCGGCGGCGATGTCCGGCAGCAGGGCCTGCGTGGAGAACAGCATCGCGAACGTGGCGAGGCCGAGGGCGAACAGCGCGAGGTTGATGCGCAATTGCGAAGGACGGGCCGCGGTGGCGGCGGGAAAATGCGGGGCAGAGGCCCCCGCGGTGGCGGAAGCCCCCTTTACGACAGTGGGCATACCGCAAACGTACGGACCCCTCCTTCATGCGTCCAATGCATGAAGACGCGGGAATACATTAGGCTTGCGCATAAGCAGAGGTAGGGGACGGCGATGTCATCCACGCGCAACGAAAAAGACTTCTCCGTAACAGCGGCCACCCCGGCCATCGCGGACATCTCCCCCGACTCCTGGGCCGCGTTGCTCGCGCCGCGCCTCGCCCAGTTCGCCGGTGTCGCCCGCCACGAGCACATCACCCAGGCCGCCCGCGACCTGTCCGTTCCACAGCCGACCCTCAGCCGCGCCATGGCCCGCCTGGAGGCCGACCTCGGCGTTGCGCTGCTGGCGCGGCACGGCCGCACCGTCTCCCTCACGCCCGCCGGCCGCGCCCTGGCCCGTTCCGTCGAACGCGCCCTGGCCGAGGTGGAACGCGCCGCCGACGCCGTCCGCACCGACGCCGACCCCGCCGCGGGGAAGGTTGCGTTCGGCTTCCTGCACACCATGGGCCCGGAGACGGTGCCGGAGCTGATCCGCGAGTTCCGCGAGGACCACCCCCGGGTCCGCTTCGCCCTGGTGCAGAGCTACGGCGAGGACATGATCGAGCGGATGCGCGGCGGCGAGCTCGACCTGTGCCTGACCTCGCCCGTGCCCGAGGCGCCCGACCTCGTCACCCGCCGCCTCGACGAGCAGCGCCTCTACCTCGTCGTCCCCGGCGACCACCGCCTCGCCGCCCGCCGCCGCGTCCGGCTCGCCGAGGCGGCGGACGAGCCGTTCGTCACCCTTGAACCGGGCTATGGGCTGCGGCGGTTGACCGAGGCCCTGTGCGAACAGGCCGGCTTCCGGCCGCGCGTCGCGTTCGAGGGCGAGGAGCCGGAGACGCTGCGCGGCCTGGTCGCCGCCGGCCTCGGCGTCGCGCTCCTGCCGCCGCCGACCGTCGCCCGCCCCGGCGTCCGCGACCTGGCCGTCATCGCGCCGCGCGCCGTACGGGAGATCGGCGTCGCCTGGATGTCCGGCCGCCCCGACACCCGCCCGGTCGCCGACTTCAAGCGCTTCCTCCTCGGCCGCCGCGGCCGGATCGCGGGCCCCCCGCTCTCCGCGGGCTGAACGGGCCACGGGCGTGGTAGATGTCCGGGGAGGAGGACGGATGGCGAACGAGACGGGGCGCACCGACGCCGACGCGGAGGCGCGCCTCATCCAGCTCTACACGCTGGCCGTCGAGATGGCCCAGCGCCTCTCCGCCCAGCGCGGCGCGGCCAACGCCTTCTACCTCACCGTGCAGACCGCCCTCGCCTCCGTGCTCGGTCTCTCCACCGGCACGCTCCAGGACATGAAGTGGTGGGTGGCGGTGGCCATTTGCCTCATCGGGGTGCTGCTCTCCGCCTCCTGGTGGTTCCAGCTCCGCAGCTACCGGGAGCTCACCCGCGCCAAGTTCGCCGTCATCCACGACCTGGAGAAACGGCTGCCCGTCGCCGTCTTCACCGACGAGTGGAAGGTGCTGCGCGGGGGCGACGGCCACCGGTACATTTCGCTCGGCGTGGTCGAACGAACGGTGCCGGTGGCGTTCGCCGTGCTCTACCTGGTCATCGCCCTCGGCGGCGTGCTGTGACCGCGCCCGGCCCTGTCCGGGCGGTGCTCTTCGACTTCGCGGGCACCCTGTTCGGCAGGCGCCGGGGCACCGGCTGGCTCGGCCTCGGAGGGCCCGACGAGGAGCTGATCGTGCGGACGCTGCGCCACCCCGATCCGGTTCTGCCGCTGATGACGGCCGACCAGCGCGCGCTGTGGAACGGCCGCGACCTCTCGCCCGGGCACAACCGCGCCGCCTACACCACGCTGTTCCGGCTGGCCGGCCTGCGCGACGAGGCGGCCCTCGCCCGCGTCCACCGGCGGCTGGCCGACCCGGCCACCTGGCACCCCTACCCGGACACGGCCGCGACGCTGCGCCACCTGGTCGCGCGCGGGCTCGCCATCGGCGTGGTCAGCAACATCTCCTGGGACATCTCCCGCGCCTTCGCCGCCCATGAACTGGACGCCCTGGTCGGCGAGTTCACGCTGTCCTACCGCGAGGGCCGGTGCAAGCCGGACCCCGAGCTGTTCCGCCGCGCCTGCGAGCGGCTCGGCGTCCCGCCCGGGGCCTGCCTGATGGTCGGCGACGACCCCACGACGGACGGCGGCGCGACGGCGGTCCGCATGCCGTTCCACCACATCGCCCCCGCCCCGGTCGACGACCGCCCCGACGCGCTGCGCCGGATGCTCGCCGAACGCGCCCTGTGAGCCGCAGCCGGGCCTCCGAGACGGCGGTCCGCGAACTGGCCGATGGGGAAAGCCCGGTGATCTACGCGCGTAGGCGTTAGAGTGCCCTCGTGATCCCGAGCGAGACACCGCCCAGCCCCGAACAGATCCTGCGCGCGCCCAAGGTGCTGCTGCACGACCACCTCGACGGCGGGCTGCGCCCCGCCACCATCGTCGAACTGGCCCGCGAGCAGGGCTACGACCGGCTGCCCGAGACCGACCCCGAGCGGCTGGCGGCCTGGTTCCGGGAGGCGGCCGACTCCGGTTCGCTGGTGCGCTACCTGGAGACGTTCACGCACACCGTCGGCGTGATGCAGACCCGCGAGGCGCTCGCGCGCGTGGCGGCGGAGTGCGTGTACGACCTGGCCGTGGACGGCGTGGTGTACGCCGAGATCCGGTACGCGCCCGAGCAGCACCTGGAGGGCGGGCTCTCCCTGGAGGAGGTCGTCGAGGCGGTCAACGACGGGTTCCGGGAGGGAACACGCCGGGCCGCCGAGGCGGGGTACCGGATCCGCGCGGGCGCGCTGCTGACGGCGATGCGGCACGCGGCCCGGGCCCTGGAGATCGCCGAACTGGCCAACCGCTACCGGGACCTGGGCGTCGTCGGCTTCGACATCGCGGGCGCCGAGGCGGGGTTCCCGCCCACCCGGCACCTGGACGCGTTCGAGTTCCTCAAGCGGGAGAACAACCACTTCACGATCCACGCCGGGGAGGCGTTCGGCCTGCCGTCGATCTGGCAGGCGCTCCAGTGGTGCGGCGCCGACCGGCTCGGGCACGGGGTGCGGATCATCGACGACATCGAGGTGGCCGAGGACGGCTCGGTGAAGCTCGGCCGGCTGGCGGCCTATGTGCGGGACAAGCGCGTCCCGCTGGAGCTGTGCCCCACCTCCAACATCCAGACGGGCGCGGCGCCCTCCTACGCCGAGCACCCCATCGGGCTGCTGCGACGGCTGCGTTTCCGCGCGACGGTCAATACCGACAACCGGCTGATGAGTGATACCAGCATGAGCCGTGAATTCACCCATCTGGTGCGGACATTCCGGTACACCCTGGACGACCTTCAGTGGTTCACGGTCAATGCGATGAAATCCGCGTTCATTCCTTTCGATGAACGTCTGGCGATGATCAACGAGGTGATCAAGCCGGGATACGCGGCGCTACGCTCCGAATGGCTGTTCAAGCAGCGGGGTTCGTCAACGTCCTGACCTGTGGGAACGCCGAGTGGGGCGGGAGCGGGCGCGCGGCAGTACGACAAACTCGGCCGGGCGGGTTACGGGTAACGGCGCGCATTTCGATTCATTGCGGTACCTGCTTTTCAGCGGTTACCTTCGGCGGGCCGCTCGAAACCCCACACAAGGACGTAGTCACTGATGAAGAAGGCAACCGTGAAGAGCCTTGGCGTCGCCGCACTCGGTGTGGCCCTCTCCGCCGTCGCGGCGGGCACCGCCTCCGCCGCCGTCACCGACGATGTGCAGGCCACGACGGGCGACGTGGTGCGCACGCTGCCCGCGCTGGACCCGGCCACGGAGCAGCTGCCGGGCGGCACCGGCGACGTGGTCCAGTCCGGCACCGACATGCTCACGGACGACGAGGACGAGGTGACCTCGGCCACCCAGACGCTGGCGCACACCACCAAGGCCTCCCCGATCGGCGGTCTGACCGACCCGGCCACGAAGCTGCTGGGCGGGCTGCCGGTGAACCCGACCTCCGCGCTGGGCCTGCCGACCGACGGCCTGCTCAAGGGCGTCAACCTCGGCTGAGCACCTCCCGACGCGTTCCGGGGGCCGTCTCTCCTCGTATGCGGAGAGACGGCCCCCGGTCGCGTTCTTGGGGCGCCGGCGCGCGGTCAGCCCCGGCCGGACAGCGCGGGCGCCTCGTCGGCGCGGATCGGCGGGACCCAGGTCCGGGTGCGCCGCGCCTGGCGCATCGGGCCGCCGCCCGGCGCCGCCCCGCGCGTGTGACCGTGCCGGGGCGCCAGCCGGCGCACGCTGGGGCGCGGGGACGGGCGCGGCCCGCGCAGCACGAGGGCGCGCAGCCGGCCGTAGGCCAACTGGTGGGCCACGGCGACGCCCAGTGTGTTGAGGATGATCGAGTCCACGTCCGCGACCCGGCTCGGCACCAGCGACTGGCAGAACTCCAGGGCGAGCGAGATCATCCCGCCCGCGAAGACGGTGCGGCAGAGCGAGGCGAAACGGGCGCCGCCGAGGCGCCGTCCGAGCAGGGGCAGCAGCACGCCAAGGGGTGCCATGCGCAGCATCCCGGCGCCGATCGTGCGGGCGGCCTCCGCGGGGCCGCGGGCGAAGTCGGCGCGGATGGTGGCGAACGGTTCCACGTTGGCCGGGGACACCCACATGACGTTCAGCGGGCGCAGGGCCAGCCACGTGACGAAGAGCAGATACGCCGCCAGGAGACCGAGAGCCGCCACCCGCACGCGCGGGCTGACACCGGGCCCGATGGGGGCCGCAGGATGATGCTGCACGGGAAACAGGACGCCGCCTGCGCCCGGCCCGGTTCCGTGTCTCCGGTGTGACCTGCGTCTTATCCGGGCCGGCCAGCTGCCCGGCCGGGATAAGGCGGGTGGGGTCACGGGGGCCCGATGGGCGCGGGAGCGGCCTCGGGGCTGGTGCGCACGGCTGTGGTGCACGCGTACATCCGGGGCTGGCTGCCGGGGGCGGCGGACGGGCCGCCGAGCATCACAGTCTGCCCGTTGCCGCCGAGGTGTTCACTGTTCGCGAAGGTACAGATGATCTGCACCAGGGCGACCGCGGTGAGTTCGTTGGGGCCCTCGCTCAGCCGCAGCGCCGGCTCCGGGTCGCCGGCCGTCGGGCCGGACACCTCCAGGGTGGCCGGCACCTCGCTGGTGAAGCCCGCCGCCTGCTCGTCGCGCTCCGGGTCGGTCTGGAGCTCGGCCAGCAGCGCCTTGGCGATTGCGACCCGGTCGTCGCTCTGCGCGGGCAGTGCGACGGGGCGTTCCACGGACTCCACGTGCGAGCCGCACAGCAGGTAGACCTCGATGCCCTCCGGCTCGGGGGTCTCGTCCTCCGACGCCGCGTCGCAGATCGCCCGCGTCGGCGCGGGGCCCGCGTCGACCGGCACGTCCGTGGCCCTGATCCCGCACCCCGCGGCGGTCGCGGCCAGCGCCAGCGCACACGCCACAAGCGACATCCGCGTCCCGGTCACCGGACCTCCCCCTCCGCCGGGGCGCTCTCGCGCCGCTCGGCCCCGGCCGTCTCGTCCTCCGGCGGCTGCGCCTCGCGGGGCAGCCGCAGGGTGAACACGGCGCCGCCGCCCGGGGCGTTGCGGGCGCTGATGTCGCCGCCGTGCAGATGGGCGTTCTCCAGCGCGATCGACAGGCCGAGGCCGCTGCCGTCGGACCGCGGCCGGGAGGCGCTGGCCTTGTAGAAGCGGTCGAAGACGTGCGGCAGCACCTCCTCGGGGATGCCGGGGCCCTGGTCGGCGACGTCCAGGAGAACGTTCCGCGCGCCGTCGTGCGTCGTCTCCTCGCGGATGGTCACGCGGACCGGGGAACCGCCGTGCTTGAGGGCGTTGCCGATGAGGTTGGCCAGGATCACGTCCAGGCGGCGCGGGTCGAGCCGGGCGATGATGCCGCGGTCCGCGTTGACCTCCACCGCGTCCAGCCAGGCGCGGGCGTCGATGCAGGCCGTCACCTGGTCGGCGATGTCGACGTCGTCCAGCACCATGCGGGCGGTGCCCGCGTCGAAGCGGGTGACCTCCATCAGGTTCTCCACGAGGTCGTTCAGCCGCCGGGTCTCGCTGACGACGAGCTGCACGGCGGGCGCGATCATCGGGTCGAGGTTGTCCACCTCGTCCTCCAGCACCTCCGTCATGGCGGTGATCGCCGTCATCGGGGTGCGCAGTTCGTGCGACATGTCGGCGACGAACCGGCGGCTGGCCGCCTCGCGCGCGCTCAGGTCCTTGACGCGCCGCTCCAGGGAGGCGGCCGAGCGGTTGAACGTCCGCGTCAGCTCGGCGAGTTCATCGGCGCCGCGCACTTCGAGGCGGGTGTCGAGCTCGCCCTCGCCGAGGCGCTGGGCGGCGTCGCTGAGCCGCTGCACGGGGCGCAGCACCATGGTGGCGGCGGCCTGCGCAAGGAGTATGGAGCCGATGACGGCCAAGGCGGTGGCGATGCCCAGCGACCAGGCAAGGGAGTTGAGGTCGTCGCGCTCGGGCGCCAGGGAGTTGAGCATGTAGCCGGTGGGGCCGCCGCCGATCACCTGGGTGCCGCCAATGAGATACGGGTCGCCGTGGAGCGTGATCCGCTGCCAGTACAGGTGGTACTCGGCGGGGCTGTCGTCGTCGCGCCGCTCGTGGACGGCGTCGACCAGGGCGTCCGGAACCATGTCCAGCTCGAATATGGACGGATCGGACTCGGCGGTGCATATCGGGCCGGTGTCCTGCTCGCCGACGAGGACCACGTCGTAGTCGAGTGTGTTGTTCGCCACCGCGGCGGCCATGACTCGCAGATCGTCGCAGGTCGCGCCCTCGGGAAGCGTGGTCGCCTTCTCGCCCAGCGACTTGCGGAAGTCGCTCAGCGCCGAGTTCTGCGCGCGGGTGAGGACGGCGTCCCGGTTCAGCCAGTAGGCGATGCCCGACACCGAGACGGCGGCCACCAGAGCCACCAGCGCGAAGACCGTCACCAGCCGCAGTCGCAGGCTGGTCAGCCGCAGCAGCGTGCGCAACCAGCCTCGAACCCGGCCCTCGCTGGCGTCCCGCATTAAGGCGCGTCCAGCCGGTACCCCACACCGCGCACGGTGCGGATGAGCTTCGGCGACGAGGGAACGTCCTCCACCTTCGCGCGCAACCGCTGCACACAGGCGTCCACCAGGCGCGAGTCGCCCAGGTAGTCGTGCTCCCAGACCAGCCGCAGCAACTGCTGCCGGGACAACGCCTGGCCGGGGCGGCGGCTCAGTTCGAGGAGGAGCCGCAACTCGGTGGGCGTGAGCTGGAGATCGGCGCCGTTCTTCGTCACGGTCATGGCAGCCCGGTCGATCACGATCGAGCCGAACGTCGCCGAGTCGTTGGACTCCCGCTCGCCGCGCCGCATCACGGCCCGGATGCGGGCGTCGAGAACGCGTCCCTGGACGGGCTTGACCACGTAGTCGTCGGCGCCGGACTCCAGCCCGACGACCACGTCGATGTCATCGCTGCGCGCGGTGAGCAGGATGATCGGCAACTGGTCGGTGCGGCGGATGCGGCGGCACACCTCGAAGCCGTCGATGCCGGGCAGCATGACGTCCAGAACGATGAGGTCGGGCCGCTGTTCGCGCAAGAGCTTCAGGCCGTCCTCACCCGTCGCCGCGGTCACGACGCGGTGCCCCTGGCGAGTCAGGCTCATCTCCAGGGCAGTCCGCACCGCTTCGTCGTCCTCGATCAGCAACAGGAAAGCCACGCGGGTCATTGTGGCCTATGGACCCACCGGAGTTCGACCTCCCGGTCCTTGAAGCGTCCCCGTCAGGTGGCTCGGCGGGCCGGCCGGCCCCTGTGACACCGCTGTGACAGTTGGGGGACCCGGTCGAGAAACTGGCCCGGCAGTGTATTCCCCATCGAAAGCGGACGGCCTTCACGATGGGGGAGCGGGATGAGCGCAGTGCACGGCGTCACCGACACGGCGGTGAGCGAGACGCGCGCGACCGCCGCGATGGTTCCCGTCCGGTACGGGGAGAAGTCCGGCGTCGCGCACCGGCTCGGGGGCCGGCGCGGCATCGGACACCCGCGTCCGCCGCACTTGACCGCGGTGGACGCGAAAGGGGGGCGCACCGGGAGCGTGCGGCGCGAGGGGGGCACGGAGGCGGAGTTCACCGCCTACGTGCGCGAGCGCCGCGCCTCCCTGTACGCCACCGCCTACCACCTGACCGGGGACCGGCACGA
This sequence comes from Streptomyces litchfieldiae, assembly GCF_031845365.1. NCBI lineage: Bacteria > Bacillati > Actinomycetota > Actinomycetes > Kitasatosporales > Streptomycetaceae > Streptomyces > Streptomyces litchfieldiae. The sequence continues at coordinate 478 of NZ_JAVREL010000029.1, read as the reverse complement.
GGCCGAGGACCTGCTGCAGAGCGCGTTGCTGTCCACCTACCGCGCGTGGGACCGGATCAGCGACAAGGCGGCGGTCGGCGGCTACCTGCGGCGGACCATGACCAACCTGCACATCAGCGCCTGGCGGCGCCGCAAGCTGAACGAGTACCCGACGGAGGAACTGCCCGAGGCGCCGGGCGAACACGACACGATGCGCGGCACCGAGCTGCGGACCGTGCTGTGGCAGGCGCTGGCGCGGCTGCCCGAGCAGCAGCGCACGATGCTGGTGCTCCGTTACTACGAGGGACGCACCGACCCGGAGATCGCCGAAACGCTCAACATCAGCGTCGGCACGGTGAAGAGCAGCATATGGCGCACCCTGCGCCGGCTGCGCGAGGACCGGGCGCTCAGCCTCGGCCAGGACCAGGAGGAGTCCTTCGGCGAGCTGGTCGCCTGACAGGGCGGGGGAAAGCGCCCGAGGGGAAGGGGCACGGGGGAC
>NZ_JAVREL010000028.1:0-84048 GCF_031845365.1 Streptomyces litchfieldiae | reverse complement strand
ACCTGATGCGCGAGTCCAGCGGTGACCCCCTCACCATCAACCTCTGGGACACCAACGCCGAGAAGAACATCCCCTCCAAGGGCCTCCTCCAGGTCATCGACCCCACCTTCGAGCAGTACCACGTCGACGGCACCAGCAAGAACATCTACGACCCCGTCGCCAACATCGTCGCCGCCTGCAACTACGCCGCCGACCGCTACGGCACCATGGACAACGTCGACAGCGCCTACTGACCCAGACAACCAAACAGCAACAACCACACACCAGCCCCGGGACCACCACCCGGGGCCCACCCACACCACCAATCAGCGCAGCAGCGCCGCCGTGAACGACTCGCGATGGGCCGCCTGCCAGGACTGCATGCGGTCCCAGCGCTCCCAGCCGCCGTTCTCCGCCATCGCCTGCACGTAGACGGGGTCGCCCGCGGCGATGCGTCCCGCCACGAAGGCCCGGCCGCGCTCGGTGGCCTCCTCGATCACCCGGGGCAGCACGGCGCGCTCGGACGTGGACAGACCGTAGCCGTCCGCGAGCAGCCGCAGCCGGGCCGGGGCGTCCAGCCCGGCCGGGTAGGAGCCGGACGCGGAAACGGGGTCCAGCATCGGCACCCAGTAGCGGGCGGTCATCGCCACGTCCCAGACGGGACGCCCGGGAGCCGCCAGGTCGAAGTCGATCAACGCGGCGGCCCGGCCGTCCCGGAAGACGACGTTCTCCGGGCAGACGTCGTTGTGGCACAGCACCTCCCCGCCCTCCGGATCCGCCAGTTCACGAGCCCAGCCCGCGTCGGCATCGACCGGAACGGCGGCGCCGGCCTCGTGCAGCCGCCGCAGCAGACTCCCCACCGACCTCAGGGCGGTGTCCGTCATCGCCCAGGCCGGGAACGGCGGCAGCGCCACCTCGCCCGGCAGATACGTCAGCTCCTCGCGTCCGCCGGCGAGAATCCGTACCGGAGCCGGGGCCGCGTCGAAGCCGCGCTGCCGCAGGGCGCCGAGAAAGGCGTGGATCGCGGGCGCGTTGCGTGGCGCGGGGCGTTCCACCAGCTCGCCCCGGCGCATCACCGCGCCCGCGTTCGCCATGCCGCCGGCCAGCACCTCAGGATCGGTCCTCATCTTGATCACGCTACCGCAGGGACCACCGGCGGCCGTCCGGCCCGGTCACTCGTCGACGCGGTCCAGCAGTTCGCCGAGGTCCACGAACTTGAAGCCGGTTGCGGCGCGTTCACCGTCGCCCGGGGTGTCGTGGCCGTCCTGGACGACGAGCAGCCCGTTCGGATACCTGCTGCCCAGCGGGGCGTTGAGCACGGCGGCGCCGTCGCATTCCTCGGAGCCGTCCAGCGTTCCGGGGGCGGTGACGCGGAAGCCGCCCTCGTAGGCGTTGCCGTCCTCCGGGTCGCGGTCGTAGAGGGCGAAGGTGTTGTCGCCCTGGCTGGAGGCCAGCAGGTATCCGTCGCCGCCGGGCTGGGTGAGCACGGTCAGGCCCTCGACGTCGGCCGCCAGCCGGGAGCCGCCGCTGCCGGGGTCGGTGCCCGCGACGCACTCCTCGGTCTCCTCGTCGTAGGTGCCGGGCACGCCGTACTCACGGACCCGGTCGATCAGCCGCGGCGTGGAGGTGAGATCCGCCCGCACGCGCCAGATGCCGACGTCCTCCTGCCCCATGTAGAGCATGCCGCTGGCCGGGTCGACGACCATGCCCTCCACCGCGGCAGCTCGCCCGGCTCGCCGCAGGGCGTCCATGTGGAGCCGTCGGGGAGCCGGAAGGCGGACGGCAGATCCACGCTGCGGATCGTGCGGTAGCCGACGGTGCCGTCGGCGGTAGGAAGCAGTTCCAGCAACGCCACGCTCGTCCGCTCCCGGCGGCTGACCAGGGCGAACGACCGGCCGCTGGCCCGGTCCGTCCAGGTCGCCAGGCCATAGGCGGTCCGCTGCTCGTTGATCTCCTCCTGATCGGCGGAGAACATGGGCGCCACCGCGGGGTCGGTGACATCGGTGAGCGGACCGTCGGCCGCGCCGGGGTCGATGCGGTAGAACCGTAGCCGGTCCTGGCCCCGGTCCGTCGTCACCGCCAGGTCGGCCCAGCCCGACGACAGCCGCACGCGACGCACGAGATCCACGTTGTTGAACCGGCCCGGGGCGTCGTCCGGCCGCCCGGGGGCGGGCGCGGCGATCGACTGGACCTCGCGGGCGTCGAGGTCGTAGACGCGCAGCCCGCCCTCCTTGGCCGTCGCGATCACCAGGCTGCGGTCGGGGTCGGCGGCGTTGCGCCAGATCGCGGGGGCGTCCGCGTCGGCGTTGCCACCCGCCTCGTCGTCGTACAGGGTGGCGGTCTCGGCCCGGGGGGTGATGGCGGGCAACGCCTCGGCGGTGTGGTGGTGGGCGGCGGCGGGACGGCGGCGAGCGCGGCGAGGGCGGTGACCAGCGGGAGCACGGCGGTGCGGGCGGTCCGGTTCCTGATCACGGGGCTGCTCCATCATGTCGGGAACATGGCGATGAACAGCCGTGAGCCTGGGGCGGCGGGGTGTCGGTGTCCCGCCCGGTGTGCGTGGGCCGGGTGTACGGGCCGTGAATTCACCGGCGGGTGGCGGCGCTTCCCCGGTGGCGCGGTCGCTAGGTGGTGGGGCGGAAGCCGGCGATCGTGGCCTCGACCATGCGCGCGACCGGTTCGAGCTGGGTACGCGTGGGGCGGCCGGGGACCTTGAGGTTCTGCCAGACGACCACGAAGTTCATGCCGCGGTTGATGTCGTGGACGATGAGGGCCTCCGAGACGGCCTGTTCGATGACGCCGGCGCTGTTCGGCTTGAAAGGGCCGATTCCCACCTTCGAGTGGCTGGCCTCCAGGCCGCCCCTGGGCCAGATGCCGCGGTCGTGGAACCAGCTCCGGGCGCCGCCCGCCAGCATCTGGAACAGATCGACGGGGCCGCTCTCCAGGCTCCCGTCGAACATGCGGGTGAAGAGCCGGGCCATGTCGATCGCCGTGGTGGCCTGGGCGACGGCGCCGTCGTTCGTGGAGGCGATCCGGACGGGTGTCCACTGGCCCTGGTAGTCGCCGGCCAGCCAGATGCCCCGCTCGTTCGTCTGGTCGAAGAATCCGTCGTCCCCGGCCTTGGCGTTCATGAAGCCGAACGCGACTCCGTGGACGCAGGCCGCCGCGGGGGCGTTCTCCTGGTGGATGAGCATGCCCGTCGAGTCGCCGTGGTAGCCGGGCGTGAAGTCGACATCGACCGGCTTTCCGGTGGCGTCGGTCGGGGCCTGGAGAACGGTCCGGTAGGCGGGGAGGATCTTGGTGTCGTCGGCGCCGTGCTGGGCCATGATCTTCACCGGGGTGTGGCTTTTGATGCCCGAGTCGAACGCGCCGGCGAGTTGCGCGAACAGGGCGTCGACCGAGGGCGGTTTGTTGTCCAGGCGGAGCTGTTTCGCGAAGAACCGCAGCGTGTGCGCGGCGTACACCGCCAGGAGCTTGACCAGGCTGGCCGAGTAGTGGACCTCGCCCGCGCGGTGGCCGGCCCAGGCGCGGGTCTCGATTCCCTCCTCCAGGGCGACGACCGTGAGCGCGGTCCGTTCCAGCGCGGTGACGTCGCCGCCCGTGAGGCCGCCGAGGAAGGCGTTGAGCGCGTCCTGCATGCTCCGGTTGCGGTCGGCGGCGCCCTCCGGCTGGAGGTTGTCCGCGTAGGCGCCGGTGAAGAGATCCACCACGGCGATCCACTCCTTCACGGCCGTTCCCTGCGCGGCACCGGGGCCGGTGGCCTGTGCCGATCACACCCGGGGTCCGCCGCGGCGGCCACCGGGAGAGGGCGAACGGATGACGGCCGCGACGGACACCCCAAAAGCATGAAAAGCGGATCATCCCGCTCTCAATGGGGGGCGGCACCGGGCATGCTGCCCGTAGGCGAAGGAGGCGCGACCTGCGCGCGGGCCGGGGGCTGGCGGCGGCCCGGCCGGTGGCGTGGCGTTACCTGGTCGAACGCGGCGGCACCGCCGTGGCGCTGGCCGACACCGTGGAACGGCCGCGGGACGTCGAGGGCGGCGGCGGCCATGTGCTGGCCCAGGTGAACTACGGGCCGTTCGTGTCGGGGATCGCCCGGGCGCTGGCGGCGGCGGAGCGGGCCGACGAGGCGGCGGAGGTGGAGCCCCGCGTGCTGCATGTGCCGGCGCTGCGCCTGGTGGCGGTGTGGCTGCACCAACTGGGCGGCGAGGACCGTCTCGTCCCGGCCGAGCCGTCCCCCGAGGGCATCGAGGCGAACGTGGCGCGGCCGGCCGGGGAGCTGCTGGCCCAACTCGCCGAACGGGCGCGGGCGGTGCCCGAACGTGCCCCCGACGACCAGCTCGGCGGCTGAGATCCGGGCGGGCGGCCGGTCAACTCACCGGCGCCGACCGCCGGTTGGGGGAGGGCCACGGCCCGGCGCACCCGGAATCCGGGGGCGTCCGCCCATCCCGGCGTGACAGCATGCGGGCCATGGCTCCCGATTCGCTGCCGGCCCGCGCCCGTTCTCTCTGGGAGACGGCGGCCGCCACGCCGGTGTCCTTTCCGCCGCGCGGTGGACTCGCCGTGGCCGTCTCGCCCGACTCGGGCCTGTGCCCGCCCTCCTGGGCCGGCATCGTGGTGCTGGACGGCGCGGCCATCGCCACCGCGCCGACCGCGCACGCCGCCGGGGTCCTGCGCGCGGCGCTGGGCGCGTTGCCCGTCGCGTCGCTCACCGACCTCGCGATGGTCCGGACCCGGGTGGCGGTCGCGGATGTCCTCGGCCCGGCCACCCTGGCCTATCTCTCCCCCGCCGCCTTCCGCCCGGCGGCCGGCGGGGAGAGTGCCGAGCACCTGGACCCCGGCCACCCGGAGGTGGCCGGGCTGCTGCGGGCCGCGGGGCGGGAAGACGCCGACGAGAGCGGACTGGCCGGGATCGACTCCCCCGCGTTCGTGCTGCGCGCGGGCGCGGAGGTGGTCGCCGCCGCCGGTTACGAGGTGTGGCCCACGTCCGTCGCGCACATCTCCGTGCTGACCGCACCCGGGTGGCGGGGCCGCGGTCTGGCCCGGCGGGCGGCGTCGGCGGCCACCGCCCACGCGCTGGCGGCCGGGCTGCTCCCCCAGTGGCGGGCCCGCCCGGCGGCCTCCCGCCGGGTGGCGCGGGCGCTGGGCTTCACCGAGCTGGGCGGTCAGTTGAGCCTGCGGCCGGGCGGCGGCCGGAACGGGTGACCGGGGGCCTCAGCGCCGGTCGACGCGCAGGAACAGCAGGTCGAGGAGGGTGTCGGCCTCCGCGGGCGGGCGGCGCATGGCCGGTGGCAGGGGGCAGGCGCCGGCGGCGGTGAGGTGGTGGGCGACGTCCCAGATGAACTCGTGGGCGATCACCACGGTGGCGATCCGGTGGTCCGGGGAGACCAGGGCCCCGGCCGCCGTGGCCTCGGGCCCGCTCAGCGCGTCGGCGGCGCGGTCGGCGAGCCGCCGGGCGTGCCGGTCCAGCGGGCCGCCGGTGCCGACGACCGGCAGCGCGGGCCGGCCGTCGGGGCGGCGCAGCCGCCATGTCCGGCCGTTCCGGTCGGTCACCCCGGCCGGGCGGTCCGGGTGGCCGTGCCCGGTCAGGCTCCGGGCGGCGGCGCGCAGGCCGGGCGCGTCGGCGAGGGCGGCCAGCCGGTCGGTGGTGGCGGGGGTCCACACCAGCGTGAGGGTCGCGCCGTCGCAGTCGACGAAGTTGGTGCCCGCGGCGCCCTCGCGCGCCGGGTGGAGTGCCCAGAACGCCCCGTTCCACCAGGGACGTTGGGGCGAGAGCGCCGTGTCGGGCACGGCGAGGCGGTCCCAGAGCAGCCCGTCGAGCGCGTGGCCGAAGACCACCGCGTAGGTGCTGTCGGCGAGGCCCTGGCGGGCCAGTTCGGCGCCGAGAGCGCGCGCCTCCGCCTCGGCGGACTCGGCGGTGCGGTGGGCGAGCGCGCCGAGGCGCTCCCGCAGGGCCCGCATGGTGGCGGGGCCGAGTACGGGGAAGGCGGTGCGGACGGTGTCGCCCCGTCGCTCCACCAGGCCGAATTCGGCGAGGAGTTGGAGCTGGTCGTCGGTGCAGCGCACGCCGCGCCGCGCCAGCTCCGTCACCGTTGTCCCGGCGCGGGCCTCGTACAGCAGGCGGCCGTTGTCACCCTCGGCGACCAGCGCGTGCGGGGTGCGGCGCGCGGTGGGCGCGAAGCAGTGCAGCGCCCAGCGCGCCAAGTCCCGTGGCGCGGCGTCTTCCTGGGGCGAGTGGTCCGAGGTCACGGCGTCACCGTACCCCGGCGGGGCGGAAGGGCGTGACCGGATCAGCCGCGGCCGCTGCCCAGGGAGGCCAGGTAGGCGTTGTAGTCGGCGAGGTCGCGGTCGCCGGTCCGGTCGGCGACGCGGTCGAGGCGGCGGGCCTTGCGCTGCTCGGAGAGGTACCACTGGATGACCAGCGCGACGAGGACGACGACGGTGGGGATCTCGCTGAACGCCCAGGCCATGCCGCCGGCCGCGGACTGGTCGCCCACCGCGTCGACGGCGAGCGAGGCGGGCGGGTCGGCGAAGGCGTCCACCATCGGCTCGGAGCCCATCATGAGCGCGATGCCGAAGAACGCGTGGAACGGCATCGTCGCGAACAGCTCCAGCATCCGCATGAGGTGGCCGGGGCGGTGCGGGCCGGGGTCGACGCCCATGATGGGCCAGAAGAACACCAGGCCAACGGCGAGGAAGTGCAGCATCATCGCCACGTGTCCGGCGCGCGAGCCCATCAGGAAGTCGAAGAGCGGGGTGAAGTACAGCCCGTAGAGGCTGGCGACGAACAGGGTGATGGTGAACAGCGGGCTGGTCATCAGCCGGATGTAGCGGCTGTGCAGCAGCGCGACGAGCAGCTCGCGGGGGCCGCGGCGGTCGCGGCCCGCCGCGGGCAGCGCGCGCAGCGCGAGGGTGACCGGGGCGCCGAGCAGCAGCAGGATCGGCGAGACCATGCTGATGATCATGTGCTGGGTCATGTGGGCGCTGAACAGGACCATGCCGTAGTCGTTCAGGCCGGTGCAGGTGACGGCGGCGATCGAGAGGACACCGAGGGCGAACGACAGCGCCCGCCCGAGGGACCAGGTGTCGCCGCGGCGGCGCAGGCGCACCACGCCCCAGGCGTAGAGGGCCAGGACGGCGAGGCAGCCGGTGAGGAAGACGCCGTCGGGGCTGAACTCCAGGGCCCGGCCGAAGGTGAACGGCGGCAGGTCGGTGCCGCCGCCGTGTCCGTCGTGGGGTGCCATGCGCATGATGTCGCTCCGGGACGTCTTTCAGGCTGCCTGGGTGGCCGCGGCGATCCGCTCGGCGCGCAGGGCCTCGTACCAGCGGTCGTCGACCGGGGGGAGGGCGTTGACGTCCAGGGTCAGCTTGAGGAGCAGGTCGGCGATGAGCGGGTTGCGGGCCAGGACGGGGCCGTGCATGTAGGTGCCGAAGACCGTGCCGGCCCAGGCGCCCTCGGTGCCGTCGCCGTTGCCGTTGCCGTTGCCCAGCCGGACGCGGGCGAACGGGCGGACGCCGGGGCCGAGTTGGGTGATGCCCTGGTGGTTCTCAAAGCCGGTGAGCTGCGGCAGGCGGAGCGTCTCGTCCACGTCGGCGAGGACGTCGCCGACGCAGCGTTCGCCGGTGCCGCGCACGCTGACGACGTCGAGCAGGCCGAGGCCGGGCTCGCGCTGGCCGAGGTCGTTGACGAACTCGTGGCCCAGGATCTGGTAGCCGGCGCAGACGGAGAAGATGATCGCCCCGTTGTCCACGGCGCGGTGCAGCCCGCCGTCGCGGCGCAGGCGCTCGGCGGCGAGGCGCTGGGGGCGGTCCTCGCCGCCGCCGATGAGGTAGATGTCGCCGGAGGTCGGGATGGGCTGGTCGGAGCGGACGTCCACGCGCTCGACGGTCAGGCCGCGCTGCTGGGCGCGGCGCTGGACGACCAGGACGTTGCCCTGGTCGCCGTAGGTGCTGAGCAGGTCGGGGTAGACCCAGACCACGCGCAGGCCGGAGGTGCTCATGAGGGGCCGTCCTTTCTCGGTTGGCGGGCCGGGGGTCAGTTGCCGACGGCGCGGCGGATGTCCTGGAACGCGGTGTAGTTGGCGATGGCCTCGATGCGGCCGGGCGGGGACTGCTCGACGGCCTCCTGGAGGGTGTCGTGGACCCGGAAGTCGACTCCGGCGACCTCGAGGCGGACGGCGAGGTCGAGGCGGCGGTCGCCGATGACGGCGATGGGGTGGCCGGCCAGCCGGCCGTAGTCGACGTCCCACAGCCAGGAGGTGTCGGTGCCGTCGGCGCTGCGGGCGTTGACAGAGAGGATGACGGGGGTGGGCGGCGGGTCGATCAGGGAGAACGTCTCCAGCCAGCCGGCCGGGTTCTTCGCGAGGAGGAGGCGGATGTCGCGGCCCAGGTGGTTGACCACGTCGTAGCGGCCGGCGACGGCGGTGACGGACTGCATCCGCTGGAGGGCGACCTGCGGGTGGATGCCGAAGGCGGCGGCGACGGCCGCGGCGGTGGCGGCGTTGGCGCGGTTGGCCCGGCCGGGGAGCTGGAGATGGATGGGCCAGGCGGAGCCGTGCGGGTCCAGGACGGTCTCGCCGGAGAGGATCCAGCTCGGCGCGGGGCGGCCGAAGCCGCATTCGCCGCAGCTCCAGGTGTCGTCGCCGGGGCGGTGGAGGACGCCGCCGCAGGAGGGGCAGGACCAGGCGTCGTCCTTCCACTCCTGGCCGGCGGCGACCCAGATGACGTTGGCGCTGGAGGACGCCGCCCAGACGACGAGCGGGTCGTCGGCGTTGGCGACGACGGTGGCCTTGCCGCCCTGGAGCCCCTCGCGCCAGCGCTCGGCGAGCATGCGGGTCTCGGCGGCGCGGTCGAGCTGGTCCCGGGAGAGGTTCAGCAGGGCGATGACCTTCGGCGAGACGTCGCGGGCCACGCCCGCGAGGTACTTCTCGTCGACCTCCAGCACGCCGAACCGGGCGCCGGCCCCGGCGGAGAGCGCGGAGGTGATGCCGGCCGGCATGTTGGCGCCCAGGGCGTTGGACACGACCTCGCCGCCGGCGCGCAGGGCCTCGGCGATCAGGCGGGTGGTGGTGGTCTTGCCGTTGGTGGCGGACACGAGGACCACTTCCAGGTGCCCGGCGAGACGGGACAGGAGATCGGGGTCGACCTTGAGGGCCACCTTGCCGCCGATCACGGATCCGCTGCCGCGGCCCGCCGCCCGGGATACGGCTGCCGCCGCCTTGCCGGCCGTCACGGCCAGCCTGGCCCGCGCCGACAGGGGCTGCGCGCTCTCTGTCATCGTCCTTGTTCCTCCTCGCCCTTGGCCTGTGGGCCAGCCTATCGAGGTCGCGGGCGGCTCCCGCACCGCATCGCCTCTTGTGACCGGGAGCGTTCCGGGTCGCTCGCCGGGACGGGTGTTTCCCCCATATGCACTTGTCAGTGGAAAAAATGCTCTTTGTGCGTCTTAGAGTGCTTGCGGGGAATGCCGCTCGGCCGCTCATCCGCATCGGGAGTGCTCATGATCTTGTCCATCTCGGGGGTCTTCCTCCTCGGCGTCGTCGTCTTCCTGTTCTTCCGCAAGGACGGGCTCAAGCTGTCCCACGCGGTGGTGTGTTCGCTGTTCGGGTTCTATCTGGCGGGCACGGCGGTCGCGCCCAGCATCCAGGCGGGCGGGGCCAGCCTGGCCAGCCTGCTGGGCGGGATCACGCTGTAGGCCCTGCCGATGAACGCGTTGCTGGTGGTGTTCCGGGGGCTGCGGCTGCTGGCGGCGGCGGGCCGCCGGCGGTGGTGCGGGCTGCCGCGGGAGCGGCGGGTGCCGGTGCTGCTGCCGGCCGTGGCCGTTCCGGTGCTGGTGGTGCTGCTGCTGCCGTTCGGGCCGGCGCTGGTCGCCGCCGCGGTGCTGGGCGCGGCGGCGTGGGCGGGGTGGCGGGCCGAACGGGCGGCGCGGGCGCTGCGGGCTGCGGTCGGGGAGCGGCTGGCGGTGCTGTATTCGGCGCTGGTGCCGTACTTCTCGCTGGCCGGCGACCCGTCCCCGGAGCCGCTGTACGCGCACGGCGGGGCGTGGCAGCGGTGTTTTCCGCAGGTGGAGACGGCGGACGACGGGCGGATCGTGCGGCTGCGGCTGCGGTATCCGGCGTTCTTCCCGGACGGGGACGCGAAGTGCCGGGCGCGGGTGGAGCGGACGCTGGCCGGAAAGGCGGGGCGGGGGCGGGAGTTCCGTTTCGGGTGGGACGAGGAGAGCGGGGAGCTGGAGATGGCGGCGGTGGATCCGCCGCCGACGGGGATCTGCGCGCAGCGGTTCGTGACGGGGCCCGGTGAGACGGTGCTGGGGTTCACGGACGCGGACGCGGTGGACCGCACGGTTCCGGTGCTGGGCGGGGTGGAGTACGCGGAGCGGGTGAACGCGGCGCCGGTGGTGTGGCGGCCGGGGGCGCGTTCGGGGGAGCCGCATCTGCTGGTGGTGGGGGTGCCGGGGTCGGGGGTGACGTCGTTGCTGCGCTCGGTGGCGCTCCAGGCGCTGCGGGAGGGGGATGTGCTGCTGGTGGAGGGTTCGGGGGCGGGCGAGTTCGCGTGTTTCGAGGGGCGGTCGGGGGTGGCGGCGGAGGCGGCGCCGGGGGGCGCGGTGGCGGCGCTGGAGTGGGCGGCGCGGGAGACGGAACGGCGGCTGCTGGCCGGTGGGGACAAGGGGGCGCGGGCGCTGTGGATCGTGGTGGACCGGCCGGCGCTGCTGCGGCACCTGGCGCGGGTGGAGGGGCTGGGTGATCCGCTGGATTCGCTGCTGGTGCCGCTGCGGTTCGGGCGGGCGGGTCGGGTGACGGTGGTTCTGGGCGAGCACTTCGAGGGGCTGGGTGAGCTGGGCGGCATGGCGCCGTCGTGCGCGCGGGCGCGGGTGGTGCTGGGGGCGGTGTCGGCGGAGCAGGCGGGGGCGGTGCTGGGGGTGCCCGTGGCGGGGCCGGCCGGGCGGGTGCCGCCGGGGCGGGGGCTGGCGCGGCTGGGGGCGGGGCCGGTGTATCGGTTGCAGGTTCCGGCGACGCCGGATCCGGCGGATGACACGGTGGACGAGCGGCTGCGGGGCGCGGTGCTGGCGCTGCTGCCGGACCGGGTGGGGCCGGTGGCGCGCAGCGGCATCTGAACGGCGGGCGGGAAACGGCCGGTTGGGCGGTGGCGGTCAGGCGGCGAGCGCGGCCAGGGGGTCGTCGAGGACGGGCTGCCAGGCGAGTTCGGCGGCGCCGACGAGGCTGTTGTGGTCGAGGGTGCACGGCAGGATGGGGACGCTGCCGCTCCTCCCCCACAGGCTGCGTTCCTCGACGACGGCGCGCAGGCGGTCGGGGTCGGCCTCCAGGAGGCGGCGGTGGAGGCCGCCGAGGATGATGCGGTCGGGGTTGAGGATGTTGACGAGGCCGGCCAGTCCGAGGCCGAGCCGGTCGATGACGGTGTCGGTGGCGGCGCGGGCGGCGGGGTCGGTGGCGTAGTCGGCGCGCAGCAGGTGGTGGGCCTGGTCGAGGAGGGAGCCGGCGGGGTCGGGGGTGCGGCCGGCCGCTTCGAGGAGGGCGAGGGGGTCGGTCTCGACGTCGAGGCAGCCGCGGCTGCCGCAGTGGCAGGGGCGGCCCTGCGGGTCGACGGTGAGGTGGCCGACCTCCAGGGCGAGGCCGGCGCTGCCGGTGTGCAGGCGGCCGTCGAGGACGAGCGCGCCGCCGACGCCGCGGTGGCCGGTGGCCACGCACAGCAGGTGCTGGGCGCCCTGGCCCGCGCCGTGGCGGTGTTCGGCGAGGGCGGCGAGGTTGACGTCGTTGCCGCAGAAGCCGGGGGCGGTGACGCCGGCCTCGGCCAGGCAGGTGGTGAAGATCTCGCGGACGGGGGCGCCGGCGGGCCAGGCGAGGTGGAGCGGGTTGAGGGCGGTGCCGTCGGGCTCGGCGACGGCGGAGGGGACGGCGAGGCCGGCGCCGATGCAGCGGCGGCCGCTGTCGCGCAGGAGTGCCGCCGCGGCGGCGACGACTTCGCCGAGGACCTGGGCGGGGTCGGCGTCCACGGTCATGCAGCCCGGCGCGGTGGCGACGATGCGGCCGCCGAGTCCGACGAGGGCGGCGCGGAAGCCGTCGGCGTGGACCTGGGCGGCGAGGGCGACGGGGCCGTTGTCGGCGATGGCCAGGCGGTGCGAGGGGCGGCCCTGGCTGCCGGGCGCGGCGCTGGGCCGGGAGTCGACGGTGATGAGGCCGAGCGTCTGCAGCTCACCGGCGACGGCGCCCGCGGTGGCGCGGGTGACGCCGAGCTCGGTGGTCAGCACGGCGCGGGTGGGGGCGCGGCCCGTGTGCACGAGTTCGAGCGCGGGGCCGAGGGCGTTCCGGCCTCTGTCGAGCCTGGTCCGGGTGTGGGTCACGCCCCTATTGTTTGCTTTGTGCCTCCGATAAACAAACTGCGGGCGGTTCTGGTGCCGCGGCCGCGCGCCTCGCCGGGGAACCGGCGCCCGGCGGATCCCGCTTTGCGTCAACTGCGCGTCGCGCTGACGGCGTTCTTCGCCCTGGACGGTTTCGTCTTCGCCGGGTGGGTGGTGCGGATCCCCGACATCAAGGACCAGACCGGGGCGTCGCCGAGCGCGCTGGGCGTGGCGCTGCTGGGGGTGTCGGCGGGCGCGGTGGTGACGATGACGCTGACCGGGCGGCTGTGCCAGCGGTTCGGGAACCACCCGGTGACCCTGGCCGCCGGGGTGCTGCTCGCGGTGAGCGTGGCGCTGCCGCCGCACACGCACTCGGCGGCGGCGCTGGGGGCGGTGCTGCTGGTCTTCGGCACGGCGTTCGGCGCGATCAACGTGGCGGCCAACAGCGCGGCGGTCGATCTGGTGGCGGCGCTCGGGCGTCCGGTGATGCCGAGCTTCCACGCGGCGTTCAGCCTGGGCGGGATGCTCGGCGCGGGTCTGGGCGGGCTGGTCGCGGGGCAGTTGAGCGCGGCCCGGCATCTGGCGCTGCTGGCCGGGCTCGGGCTGGTGATCGCGGCGGTGGCGGGGCGGGCGCTGCTGGCCGCCGGGGTACCGGCGCGGCCCGCGGCCGGGGCGGAGCCGGCGGCCGGGACGGGGGCGGCCGGGGCGATGCGGGGCCGGGTGCGCTGGCTGGTGGTGGTGCTCGGGTTCGTCGCGCTGTGCACCACGTACGGGGAGGGCGCGCTGGCGGACTGGAGCGCGCTGCATCTGCGGGAGTCGCTGGACGCGAGCACGGGCGTGGCCGCCGCGGGCTACTCGGTCTTCGCGCTGGCGATGACGGTGGGCCGGCTGACGGGGTCGGCGATGCTGCAACGGCTGGGCCAGGCACGGGCGTTGATCGCGGGCGGCGCGACGGCGGCGGCGGGGATGCTGCTGGCGTCGCTGGCGCCGACGGTGGGGCTGGCGCTGACCGGGTTCGTGATCACGGGCCTGGGGCTGGCGAACGTCTTCCCCATCACCATCGGGCAGGCCGGGGCGCTGGCGGGGCCGCGCGGGGTCGCCGCGGCGTCCACCCTGGGCTATGGCGGGATGCTGGCGGGGCCGGTGGCCATCGGGTTTCTGGCGGAGTGGTTCTCGCTGGCGACGGCGCTGACGACGGTGGCGCTGCTGTCGGCGGTGGCGGCGGTGACCGCGTACGGGCTGCGGCGGACCGTGCAGCCGGGGGTCTGACACAATTCCCGGGTGCGCATCGACGACTTTTTGAACGTGCTGGGCCGCGAGGGCGAGTTGCTGATCGCGGCGGCCGGGGAGGCGGGCTTCGACGCGCCGGTGCCGACGTGCCCGGAGTGGCGGGTCCGGGACCTGGTGCTGCACCAGGGCCAGATCCACCGCTGGGCGACCGGGTTCGTGGCGGAGCGGCTGACCGGGCCCCGGCCGCCGGCGGCGGAGGAGCTCCCGGACGCGGAACTCGGCGACTGGTTCCGGGCCGGGCACAAGGCGCTGCTGGCGGCGCTGACCGCGGCGCCGGACGACCTGGAGTGCTGGACGTTCCTACGGGGTTCGCCGACGCCCCGGCACTTCTGGGCCCGGCGGCAGGCGCACGAGACGGCGGTGCACCGCATGGACGCGGAGCTGGCGGCGCGGGGCCGGGTCACGCCGGTGGCCGCGGAGTTCGCGGCCGACGGCATCGGGGAACTGCTGACCGGCATCCACGGCCGGAGCGTGAGCCGGGTGCGCGGCGAGGAGCCGCGGACGCTGCGGATACGGGCGACGGACGCGCCGGCGGTGGACTGGACGATGCGGATCTCCAACGAGCCGCCGGTGACCGGCCGTTCGGTGCCGGACGCGGCGGTGGACTGCGAGATCAGCGGGCCGGTGGCGGTTCTGTACCCGGTCCTGTGGAACCGGCTCCCCTACGGTCCCGAGGTGGCCGTGACGGGTGACGCGGCGGTGGCGGAGCTGTGGCGCGCGGGGTCGGCCGTCGGCTGAGCGGCGGTGGCGTCGGCCGCGCGGCGGCGGCCGGACCCTGAACCTACCCGTCGGTAACCCGCGTGGTAGCTTCGCCGCATGGCACGTTCCGTCAGTCCCAGAACGCTGGGCCGGCTCATGCGCTGGTGGCCGCCGTACCGCTTCGCCGGCATCACGGTGCTGCACATCGCGGAGGACTGGAGCGCGGCGCGGGTGCGGCTGCGGCTCGGCCGGCTGAACCGCAACTTGTTCGGCACCCAGTTCGGCGGCTCGCTGTACTCGATGTGCGACCCGTTCTGGGCGCTGCTGGTGCTGCACCGGCTCGGCCGCGGCTATGTCGTGTGGGACAAGGCCGCCGAGATCGAGTACGTCTCGCCGGGCCGCAGCGACGTGTTCGCCGAGTTCCGGCTGACCGAGGACCGGGTGGCGGAGATACGGGCGGCGACCGCGGACGGGGCGAAGGCGCTGCCGTGGTTCGACTGCACGGTGGAGGCGGCCGACGGCACGGTGGTCGCCCGGGTGCGCAAGCAGCTCTATGTCCGGCGCAAGCCTCAGCCCAGCCAGCCGGGCCGGACCAGCCCCGACTCGTAGGCGAAGACGACGAGTTGGGCCCGGTCGCGGGCGCCGAGCTTGACCATGGCGCGGCTGACGTGCGTCTTCGCGGTGAGCGGGGAGACGACGAGCCGGCGGGCGATCTCCTCGTTGGACAGGCCGATGCCGACCAGCGCCATCACCTCGCGTTCGCGTTCGGTGAGGTCGGCGAGCCCGGCCGCGGCGGCGGGCTCCTTGGAGCGGGCCGCGAACTCGGCGATGAGGCGGCGGGTGACGCCGGGCGACAGGAGGGCGTCACCGGCGACCACGGCCCGTACGGCGCGCACCAGTTCGTCGGGCTCGGTGTCCTTGACGAGGAAGCCGGAGGCGCCGGAGCGGATGGCCTCGAAGACGTACTCGTCGAGCTCGAACGTGGTGAGCATCACGACCCGCACGCCGTCCAGGCCGGGGTCCTCGGTGATGCGGCGGGTGGCGGCGAGGCCGTCGAGCACCGGCATGCGGATGTCCATCAGCACCAGGTCGGGGCGCCGTTCCCGGACCAGGGCCAGGGCCTGATCCCCGTCGGCCGCCTCGCCCGTGACCTCGATGTCGGGCTGGGCGTCCAGCAGCGCGCGGAACCCGGCCCGCACAAGCATCTGGTCGTCGGCGAGCAGGACCTGGATCACGGGGTCTCCTTGTCGGTGAGGGGCAGCCGCGCCGTGACGCGGAAGCCGCCGCCGGGGCGGGGGCCGGCCTCGACGGTGCCGCCGAACGCGGCGGCGCGTTCCCGCATCCCGACCAGGCCGTTGCCGCCGCCGGAGCCCTCGCCGGTGGCGGGGCCGTCGTCGTCGACGCGCAGTTCCAGCAGGTCGGGACTGTAGCGCAGCAGCACGCGGGCGGTGCGGGAGCCGGAGTGCCGCACGATGTTGGTCAGCGCCTCCTGGACGATGCGGAACGCGGCCAGGTCGGCGCCGGGCGGCAGCGGCGCGGGCGTGCCCTGGGTGTGGGTGGTCACCGCCAGGCCCGCGCGCCCGGCCTGGTCGGCGAGTTCGGGGAGCCGGTCGAGGCCGGGGGCCGGGGCGCGGGGGGCGGCGCCGGGGGCGCGCAGGGTGTCCAGGACCTGCCGCACCTCGCCCAGGGCCTCCTTGCTGGCGGCCTTGATCGTGGTCAGGGCGGTGCGGGCCTGGTCGGGGTCGGTGTCCAGCAGGGCCAGGCCGACGCCGGCCTGGACGTTGATCACGGAGATGCTGTGGGCGAGGACGTCGTGCAACTCGCGGGCGATGCGCAGCCGTTCCTCGTCGGCGCGGCGCCGTTCCGCTTCCTCCTGGGCGGCGCGTTCCCGGGCCAGGCTCTCGCGGCGGATCCTGACCAGTTCGGCGACGGCGAGGACGGCGACCGCCCAGGCGGCCATCGCGGCGTCGGAGGCCCACTCCGTCGGCCCGTCGTCGCCGGGCGGCAGCCACCGGTAGAGCCAGTGGCCGACCAGCAGTTGGCCGGACCACAGCAGCCCCATGGCGGACCAGGCCGCCCTGCGGTGCCCGGTGGCGACCGCGCTGAACGCGCCGACGACCACGCTCAGGAAGACCGGCCCGTAGGGGTAGCCGGCGCCGAGGTAGAGCAGGACGACGGCCGCGACCGCGACGGCGACCTGGGGCGGGTGGCGGTGGCGCAGCAGCAGCAGGAGCGGGCCGAGAACGAGGAGCACGCGGGCGAACGGGTCCAGTTGGATCCGGTCGGGCTGGTTGTGCGCCGCGAACTGGGTGCCGACCATCTGCACGAACAGGACCGCACCGGAGGTCGGCCAGGGGAGCCGGGCCGCGCGGGGCGGCGCGGTCAGCCAGCGCTGCCAGGGCGGGCCGCCGGGGCGGCCCGGCCCAGGGGGGTGTGCGGTCATGCGGTCACGCTAGCCCGGGCGGGGGCGGGGCCGCGTCAGCCGGGTGTGGTCATCCCGCGTACTCCCGGGGCAGTACGGCGCCGGGTTCCCGCTCGGGGGCCGGGCCGGGCTCCTCGCGCAGCCCGAAGCGGTCGTGGAAGCGGCGCAGCGGCGCGGGCGCCCACCAGTTGGCGCGGCCGGCCAGCCGCATGGAGACGGGCAGCAGCACCATGCGGATGAGGGTGGCGTCGGCGAGGATCACCAGGGCAGTGCCGAGGCCCAGTTCCTTGAGGAAGACGACGCCGCTGGTGGCGTAGGTGGCGAAGGTGATCACGAGGATGCCGGCCGCGGCGGTGATGAGCGGGGCGGTGCGGCGGATACCGGAGGCGACGGCGCGTTCGGTGTCGCCGGTGCGTTCGTACTCCTCCTTGATGCGGGAGAGCAGGAACACCTCGTAGTCCATGGACAGTCCGTAGGTGACGCAGAACATCAGCATCGGGATGCTCGGCTCGATGGAGCCGGTCGGGGTGAAGCCCAGCGGTCCGGAGAGGTTGCCGTCCTGGAAGATCCACACCAGGGCGCCGAACATCACCGAGAGGCTGAGCAGGTTGAGCACGGTGGCCTTCAGCGGCAGCAGGAGGCTGCCGGTCATCAGGAACAGGACGCCGCAGGTGACGAGCAGGATGAGGGCGGCGACGACCGGGACCCGGGAGAGCAGGGTGGCGCGGAAGTCGGAGGTCTCGGCCGGATAGCCGCCGACGAGTGCCTCGTAGGGGGCGGGCACGTCCCGGATGTCGGCGACGAGGCCGGGCACGTCGCCCTCCATCGCCTCCTGGGTGGGCACCACGGAGATCCGCACGCCGTCCGCCGCGGAGGTCAGCGCGGCGGAGCCGGTGCCGGGCGGCAGCAGCAGTTCCCCACCGCGGTGGGTGCCGGCGGGCGAGACGGTCTGGTGGACGCCGGGCAGTTGGGAGAGTTCGGCCGCGTAGGCGGCGATCTCCCTGTCGCGGGCGCGGACGGGTCCGTCGCTGACGACGAACAGGGTGTCGGTGGGCTCGGCGGCGAAGTGCTCGCGGATCTCCTCGGAGGTCACGCGGCTGGAGGTGCCCTCGGGCAGGGTGCGCTGGTCGGGCAGGCCGAACCGCAGGCCGAGCACCGGGGAGGCGGCGATGAGCAGGACGGCGAGCGCGGCGACGCCGGCCGGCAGGGGCCGGCGCATCACGCCCAGCGCCGTGCGGTGCCAGAAGCCGCCGCCGGCCGGGACCGGCCGGTCCACGCGGTGGCCCCAGCGGGCCAGCGCCGCGGGCAGCACGACGACGGCGCCGAGCACCGCCGTGGCCACGACGAGGATCCCGGCGTAGGCGAAGGAGCTGAGGAAGAAGAACGGGAAGACCAGCAGCGTGGACAGCGAGACGGCGACGGTCACGCCGCTGAAGACGACCGTGCGGCCGGCCGTGGCCACCGCGCGGACCACGGCGTCCTCGCGGACCAGGCCGGCGGTGCGCTCCTCGCGGTACCGGTTGATCACGAAGAGGCAGTAGTCGATGCCCAGCCCCAGGCCGAGCACCAGGGCGAGGTTGGCGGCGAACGTGGACACCTGCGTGAACTGCGCCAGCAGCCGCAGCCCGGCCAGCGTGCCGAGCACCGACAGCAGGCCGACGCCGACGGTCAGCAGCGCGGGGACGGTGCGGCGGTAGACCAGGATCAGCAGGAGCAGGACGGTCGGCAGGACGATCACCTCGGCCGTGAGGAAGTCCCGCGCCGCCTGCTCGCCGACCTGGCGGGACACCTCCTCCTGGCCGCCGACGGCGACGTCGATGTCCTCGGTGCCGCGGGCCAGTCGCGGGGAGAGGTCGGCCAGTTCGGCGCGGGTGTCGGTGGCGCTGCCCTCCAGCCGGGCGAGCACCAGGGCGCGGCGGCCGTCGGTGCCGCGCAGCGCCTCGTCGCCCTCGTCCCAGTAGGAGGTGACGTCGGCCACCATGGGGTGGGCGGCCAGCTCGGCGGCCAGTTCGCGCCCGGCCGCGGCGGCGCCGGGGTCGTCCACATCGCCGTTCCTGGCGGTGACCAGCAGCGCGAGGTTCGGATTCCCGGTGCCGTACTCCTCACGCAGGATGTCCTGCACGCGCACCGACTCGGTGCCGGGCGAGTCCCAGCGGGCCAGTTCGAGGTCGTCCTGCGCTCCGGCGCCGTAGATGCCCAGTCCCAGGAACAGCACGACGGCGGCCAGCAGCACCGTTCCGCCGCGCCGCACCGTGAGTCGGCCGAGCCTGATCAGCGGCCCGTGCTCGCCGTCGTTTCGCTGTGCCATGAAGGGGTCCCTTTCCCGCGTGGGCGTGCGGCCCCACGCTCGCGCCCGGTGCTGACCGGCCGCTGGAACGCGCGCTGGAAGATCCGCTGGAACGGCCGCTGGAAGATCCGCCGGGCGGCGGTGGCCGCGTTACGCTCGCCCCATGGCTGAGGGCTTGCGTTTCGAACTGCTGGGGCCCCTGCGGGCGTTGTGCTCGGGGGTCGAGGTGCCGCTGGGGGCGCCGCGGCAGCGCGCCGTGCTGGCGGTGCTGCTGCTCCAGGAGGGGCGGCCCATGACCTATGAGGCGCTGGTGGACGCGGTGTGGGGCGATCGGCCGCCGGCGCACGTGCGCAATCTGGTGCAGAAGTACGTCTCCGGGCTGCGGCGCGCGTTCGCCACGGCCGGCGGCGAGCCAGGCGCGGAGCCGCGGCTGCGGTGGACCGGCAGCGGGTATCTGCTCACCGGCGCGGACATCGACGACCTGCGGGAGCGGCGGGCGCTGCTGGGCCGGGCGCTGGCCGCCCGGGACGGCGGCGCCGCGCGGGACGCGGTCACGCTGGCCAAGCAGGCCGAGGCGATGTGGCGGGGCGAGTTCGCCGAGGGCCTGGCCGGCCCGTATCTGGAGGGCGAGCGGCGCCGCTGGGCCGAGAAGCGGCTGATGGTGCTGGAGGCCCGGCTGGAGGCGGAGCTGGAGCTCGGGCGCTACCACGAGTGCGTGCACGAGCTGGTCCGCCAGGTGGCCGCGCATCCGCTGCGGGAGCGGCTGGTGTGGCTGCTGATGCTGGCGCTGTACCGCTCGGGGCAGGCCACGGCCGCCCTGCTGGCGTTCGAGGAGGCGCGGCGGCGGATCGCGGAGGAGATGGGCTCGGACCCGGGACCGGCGCTGCGCGCCCTGCACGAGCGGGTGCTGCGTCAGGACCCGGCGTTGCTCCCGGAGTCGGTGCTGGTCTCCTGACCGCTCGCTCCCGCGCGGTCCCCGGTCCCGTCGCGGGCGTCGTCCTTCGCGCCGTCCTTGGCCGGGGCCCGGTCGAGGGCGGCCAGGGTGCGGCGGGCGACCGGGTGGGTGCGGACCAGCCCGGCGAGCGTGGTCGACCCGCGAGTGATCTTGGCGAACGCTGCCCAGGCCGGGCGGAACCCGATCAGGGCGGCGTGCATCAGCCGGGGGCGGTGGGCGAAGACCGCGAGCAGGCGCCGCCCGACGCCCATTTCGACGCCCAGGCCGGACCGGATGGCGAAGGTGTAGTTCAGCGCCTGGCGGCGGGCGTCCACCGCGTCGCCCGCCTCGGCGATGCGGACCGCCCACTGGCCGGCCAGCCGCCCGGAGCGCAGCGCGAACGAGATGCCCTCGCGGGTCCACGGCTCCAGCAGCCCGGCCGCGTCCCCGCACACCAGGACCCGGCCGCGGGAGAGCGGCGAGTCGTCGGTGCGGCAGCGGGTGAGGTGGCCGGAGGAGATGGCCGGCTCGAACCCGGCCAGGCCCAGCCGCGCGATGAAGTCCTCCAGGTACCGCTTGGTGGCGGCGCCCTCGCCGCGCGCGGAGATCACGCCGACGGTGAGCGTGTCGCCCTTGGGGAAGACCCAGCCGTAGGAGCCGGGCAGCGGGCCCCAGTCGATGAGCGCCCGGCCCGTCCAGTCGCGCGCGACCTCGGGCGGCACCGGGATCTCCGCCTCCAGCCCCAGATCCACCTGGTCCAGCCGCACCCCGACGTGGGCCCCTATCCGGCTGGCGCTGCCGTCGGCGCCGACGACCGCGCGGGCCAGCAGCGTCTCGCCGCCGGCCAGCACGACGGCGACCGTGCGCCGGTCGGGAACGGCCGGTCCGTGCTGCTCCACGCGGGAGACCGTCGCCCCGGTGCGCAGCTCGGCGCCGGCCTTCACGGCGGCCTCGACGAGCCGCTGGTCGAACTCGGTGCGGTTGACCAGGCCGAAGAGCATCCGCTTGGACCGGCGGGTGCGGGCCAGCCGGCCGTTGAGCGAGAACGTGACGGCGTGCACGCGGTCGCGCAGCGGCAGCTCGAAGCCGGGGGGCAGGGCGTCGCGCGAGGGCCCGATGATGCCGCCGCCGCAGGTCTTGTAACGCGGCAACTCCGCCTTCTCCAGCAGCAGCACCCGGCGGCCGGCCTCCGCGGCGGCGCGGGCGGCGGACGATCCGCCCGGCCCGGCGCCGACCACGACGACGTCCCACACCTGTCCGGCCCCGCCTTCGTTCTCGCTGCTCACGATGTGCGCCGCTCCCCGCTGCGTCCTTACGTTTCGGTCACCGCAGGGCATCCTAGTTCGCCGCCGCGGCGGCACCCGGCTGTGGGATCATCGACGCCACCCCCGTTTTCGAACACACGTTGTCGGACGTGTGCCCCAATCGCGCACCCGCGAGGAGTTGTACCGATGGACCACAGCCCGCAGCACGCCACCATCTCCGCCGCCGTTGCCGCGCTCATGCCGCGGGCCAGGCAGGAGCTCGCGGAGTTGGTGGCCTTCCGCTCGGTGGCCGACCCGGAGCAGTTCCCGGCCGAGGAGTGCGACGCGGCCGCGGAGTGGATCGCGCGGGCGCTGCGGGCCGAGGGGTTCGGGGACGTGGCGCTGCTGGACACCCCCGACGGCACGCGTTCCGTCTACGGCCATCTGCCGGGCCCCGAGGGCGCGCCGACGGTGCTGCTGTACGCGCACTACGACGTGCAGCCGCCGCTGGACGAGGCGGCGTGGATTTCGCCGCCGTTCGAGCTGACCGAGCGGGACGGCCGCTGGTACGGGCGGGGCGCCGCGGACTGCAAGGGCGGTGTGCTGATGCACCTGCTGGCGCTGCGCGCGCTGCGGGTGGCGGGCGGCGTCCCGGTCGGCGTGAAGGTGATAGCCGAGGGCTCGGAGGAGCAGGGCACCGGCGGGCTGGAGCGGTACGCGGAGCAGCACCCCGAACTGCTGGCGGCGGACGCGGTGGTGATCGGCGACACGGGGAACGTCAGGGCCGGGCAGCCCACCGTGACGGCGATGCTGCGCGGCATGGTCCTGGTCCGCGTCCGGGTGGACACCCTGGCGGGCAACCTGCACTCCGGCTCCTTCGGCGGGGCCGCCCCCGACGCGCTGGCCGCGCTCGTCCGCATGCTGGGGTCGCTGCACGCCGAGGACGGCTCGACGACCGTCGACGGGCTGGCGGCGGACGGGGTGTGGGAGGGCACCGCGTACCCGGAGAAGGTGTTCCGGGAGGACGCCGAGGTGCTGGACGGGGTGGAGCTGATCGGTTCGGGTTCCGTCGCCGACCGGGTGTGGGCGCGGCCGTCCGCCACGGTGCTGGGCATCGACTGCCCGCCGGTGGTCGGGGCGACGCCGTCGGTGCAGGCGAGCGCGCGGGCCCTGGTGAGTCTGCGGGTGCCGCCGGGTGTGGTGGCGCGGGAGGCGGGCGAGTTGCTGGCCGAGCACCTGCGGGCGCGGGCCCCGTGGGGGGCACGGGTCGAGACGGAGGTGATCGGCGAAGGCCAGCCGTTCCGCGCGGACACCGGCAGCCCGGCCTATGTCTCGATGGCGGCGGCGATGCGCGAGGCGTACGACGGGGCGGAGATGGCGATGGTGGGCCAGGGCGGCTCCATCCCGCTGACCAGCACGCTGGCCGGGCTCTACCCGGAGGCGGAGATCCTGCTGATCGGCCTGAGCGACCCGGCGGCGCGGATCCACGCGGTGGACGAGAGCGTGTCCCCGGCGGAACTGGAGCGGATGTCGGTCACCGAGGCGCTGTTCCTCCAGCGCTACGCGGCCGCCGCCCGGGGCTGAGCCGGCTCCCGGGCCGGGCGGGTGAACGCCGGGGGCGGGCGGCGGAGTCCGGCCGCGGCGGCGGGCCGGAACGGTCCAGGCCCTCGCCGGGCGCGGCGAGGGCCTGGGGAGCGCGGGCGTTCAACCGTGTCGGCCCGAGCGGCGGCGGGCGAGCAGCACGGCGCCGATGACGGCGGCGGCGGTGAGCCCGGCGCCGGCCACCAGCATGGTGTCGTTGTTCGACTGGCTGCCGCCGACGCCCGCCTGGGCGCCGCGCGTCGGCAGCACGGTGGTCGTGGCGGTCGTGGTGGCGGTGGTCGTGGGCGTCGGGGAGGTGGTGCCGTTGATGATGGTCAGCGTCGCGACGCCCGTCTCGTTGCCGCAGGTGAACGTGACGTCGTACTTCTGGCCCACCCGGGCGTCGGCGTCGACGGTGGTCCGTGCGGTCTGGAGCTGCCCCGGCATGCCGAGGACGACTTCGTCGAACACCGCGGAGCTCGCGGTGGCCTCGAACCGGGTGCAGTTGGTGACCGTCAGGTCGACCGCGCCGCCCGGCCGCACGGAGGCCGGGGAGACGCTGAAGCCGAACGACGTGGTGCTCGTCTGGGCCGGTGCCCGGGCCGGGCCCTCCTCGGCGAGGGCGAGCGCGGCCGGGGCGCCCGCCGCGATTACCGTCGCACTCAGCCCGGCGGCGGCCAGTGCGGTACGCAGTGTGCTCATCGAAAGCTCCTCTGTCGGAAGTGCGCGTCACCCCGCACAGCGACAGTAAGCAGACAAAAGGCTACGTAACCCTCTGAATGGGACATATGGGGTACCGTGCGCTGCCGTTCGCGTTACCGGTAGTCCGTCATGCGCGCGAAGACGACGACGTTGTCCTCGTAGCCGGAGCCCTGGTCGAAGCTGCCGCCGCAGGTGATGACGCGGAGTTCGGCCTGCCCGGTGTCGCGGTAGACGTACTCCGGCAGGTGCTCCTTGTCGAAGACGGCGACGTCGTAGACGGAGAAGCGCACCGCGAGGCCGTCCTCGCGGATCACCTCCACCTCGTCGCCCGGCCGCAGCACGCCCAGGCCGTAGAAGACGGACGGGCCGGCCGCGTTGTCCACGTGCCCCACGATCACGGCGGTGCCCCTGGTGCCGGGCGAGGCGCCGCCCTCGTACCAGCCCGCCAGGTTCTGGATCTCCTGTGGCGGGGCCTCCATCCAGCCCTCGGGGTCCAGCCCGACGTTGGTCAGCGGGGCCTCGACGCCGATGGCGGGGATCGACACCCAGGTGGGCACGGCGAACGTCACCGGTTCGGCGGGTCCGCCGGGCTGTTGGGCGTGGGTGCCGTGGGCCTCCCGCCGGGCGCCCTCGGGCTGCGGCGGGCCGGCGCCGCCCCCGCCGCCGGCCAGCATGATGGTGACGCCGAGGACCATCGTGCCGGCCATCGCGGCCAGCGCGGCCCTGCCGCCCCAGCCCGCGCGGCCGCCGGCGGGATCGTCGTCGTAGTCGTAGGGGTCGTAATCCGTTATGTACTCCGGCAGGCGCATCGCGGTCACCGCTCCGGCGTGGTGCTCCCCTTCGGTCCGGGGCCTTCACCGACACGCTAAATCGGCGCCCGGCGCTCCGCGATTCGGCGGCCGGCGTCAGGCGCCCACCGGGACGCCCGCCTCCAGGTTGAGCGCGCGGCCCTCGGCGCGGGCCCGCAGCGCCCAGCGCAGCCGGGCGAACCGGCCCGGCGACAGCATCTGTTCGGCCTCGTCCTCGGCGGCGAAACGCCAGCCGCGCAGCTCGGCGCCCGGCAGCAGGAGGTCCCGCATCCGGTCGGCGTCCAGCCGGCCGCCGTCGAACAGCAGCCGCAGCCCGCCGAAGCGCGGCGGGTGCGGCGGCTCCCAGTCCACGATGAGCAGCGGCGGCTCGTGGCGGAGCTGGAGGCCGAGCTCCTCGGCGACCTCGCGGACGGCGGCGCGGGCGGGCGCCTCCCCCGCCTCCACGACGCCGCCGGGGAACTCCCAGCCCGGCTTGTAGGTGGGGTCGACGAGCAGCACCCGGTCCTGGTCGTCGAAGAACAGCACGCCCGCGGCCAGGGTCTCGGCGCTGGGCGGGGGCGTCTGCACGATCTCGCAGGTGCCGTCTCCGCGCCGGACGCCCTGGGCGAGGAGCTCGGCGGTCTGCCGGGGCGTCAGCCGGGAGGTCTCCAGGGTGTGCGCGTCGGCGGTCAGCCAGGGCAGGGCGGCGCCGTACCGGGGCAGGTGGCGCAGGCACCAGCCCCGCACGGCGTCGCCGTCGACCGCGGCCCGCTGGTCGATCCGGCCCCGAAGGAACGTTTCTTCAACGTGGAGCAGGAAGTGCTGGACGGGAATGCGGCGGGCGGCGAACCCGCCGAAGATCTCGTCCCGGTACTCCTGCTGGAGGAGGGTCATGGGCGCTATCAGCGGGCCCGGCAGCTCGGCGAGCAGGGCGGCCCCGGTGTCCACGACCAGCCGCCGCCAGGCCGGCAGGTCCTGGACGTCGTCGACCTGGGCCAGCCGCTCCTTGGGCAGCATGCTCCGCAGCCCGGCGGTGACCAGGTCCGGGTCGAAGAGCGTGCTGCCCGGCACGAGGTGGAGCAGCTCGTGCGCCGCCGTGGTCTTGCCGGCGCCGAACGCGCCGTTCAGCCAGATGATCACGTAACCCCCTTCTTCTTCGCCCCTGTGTCAGTTGCCCGCTGCACCCCGGGCCAAAAACGTGTCCGGGTCGCTCCAGCAGGCTGCCGCGGCGCCCACCAGACCCGCGTCCGTGCCGAGTTGGGCAGGTACGACCTCGATGTTCCGCACGAACGGCAGCGTGGCGTACTCCCCCAGCGCCCGGCGCAGCGGGGCGAAAAGCACCTCGCCGGACTGGCTGACTCCCCCGCCGATCACCACCGTCTCGAACTCCACGAGCGTCGCGGTGGCGGCGATTCCGGCGGCCAGCGCGCGGGCCGAACGGTCGAACGCCTCCAGCGCCACCGGGTCGCCCGCCGCCGCGGCCACCGCGACGCCGGCGGCCGTGGCGTCGCCGCCGGGCTCGGCCGGGCGCCAGCCGGCGGCGAGCGCGTACCGGGCGATGTTGGTGCCGCTGGCGATGCGCTCCACGCAGCCGCGGCCGCCGCAGGGGCACAGGTCGCCGTTGAAGTCGACGCTGATGTGGCCGATGTGGCCGGCGTTCCCGGTGGGGCCGGGGCGCAGCCGGCCGTCCAGGATCAGCCCGCCGCCGACGCCGGTGGACACCACCATGCACAGCGCGTTGGTGCGGCCCCGGGCCGCGCCCCGCCAGTGCTCCCCGGCGGCGATGGCCGCCCCGTCGCCGACCAGCGTCACCGGCAGCGCGCCGGTGGTCTTGCGGACGCCCTCGACGAGCGGGAAGTCCCGCCAGCCGGGGATGTTGACCGGGCTGACCGTGCCCAGGCGGGCGTCGACCGGGCCAGCGCTGCCGATGCCGACGGCGGCGACCCGCGGCCAGGCGTCGTGCTCGGTCAGTGCGGTGACCACGTCGGTGACGGCCCGCAGGACGTTCTCCGCCGGTTCCTTCGCCGGAGTGGGGCGCTGGACGCGGTGGAGGAGTTCGCCGGTGGCGTCGACGAGCGCGCCCGCGATTTTCGTACCGCCGATGTCCACGGCGGCGACAAGATCAGTGGTCATGGACAGGAAGCCTGATCCGTGGCGGGCCGGGTTGTCCAGTCCGGGTTTTTTGTGCTACGAGCCGGACCGGCCGGCGAGGGTGGCCAGCCGGGGTCGGGCGAGGCCCGTCAGCCCGGTGACCTCCGCCTCGTCGAGCGCGCCGCAGTCCAGGCCGCGCAGCAGGAAGCCGCTGAGCGCGCGGGCGGTCGCCGGTTCGTCGAGCACGCCGCCCCCGGTGCCCGCCGTGTAGGCGGCGAGGCGGGCGGCGGCGGCCGGCAGGCCCTCGCGGTAGAAGGCGTAGACGGCCGCGTAACGGGTGGGCAGCTGGCCCGGGTGCATGTCCCAGCCCTGGTAGAAGGCGCGTGCCAGGGCACGGCGCACCAGCCCGTGGTGGAGCCGCCAGGCGTGGTGGACCCGGTGGGCCGGGCCGACGGGCAGCACGTTGATGGAGCCGTCTGAGAGCCGGACGCCGGTGCCGGCCGCGGCGACCTGCATGACGGCCTTCGCGTGATCGGCCGCCGGGTGGTCGGGGGCCTGGTGGGCGGCGCTCACCTGGCAGGCGGCGCTGTAGTCGAACGTTCCGTAGTGCAGCCCGGTGACCCGGCCGCCGGCGGCGTCGATCATGCGGGCCACGGTGGCGCGGCCGTCGGCGCCCAGGACGGCCTGGGTGGTCTCGATCTGGATCTCGAACGTCAGCCGTCCGGGGGGCAGGCCGCCGGCCTTCTCGAACTCCTCGCACAACCGGGCCATGGCGGTGACCTGTTCGGCGTAGCCGACCTTGGGCAGCGTGATCACCAGGCCCTCGGGCAGCGGGCCTTCGGCCAGCAGCGTGGTGAGGAAGATGTCGAGGGTGCGGATGCCGCGGTCGCGGACGGGGGCCTCCAGGCACTTCATGCGCAGGCCGGCGAACGGCGGGGCGGTGCCCGCGGCGCGGGCGGCGGCGAGCAGGTGGGCGGCGCGGACGGCCGCGGTGTCCTCCTCGGCGTCCGGGCGGGGGCCGTAGCCGTCCTCGAAGTCGATCCGCAGGTCCTCGACGGGCTCGTGGGCGAGCTTGGCGAGGACCCGCTCGTGCACGGGGGCGGCGAGCGCGTCGGAGATACCGAGGACGGCGGCGAACGAGGCGGCGTCGGGGGCGTGTTCGGCGAGGAGGGCGCGGGCGGCGGCGCCCCAGGAGCGCACGGTGTCGGGGGCGAGCCGGTCGGCGGGGACGTAAACGGTGTGCACCGGCTGGCGGTTGGACGGATCGCCGGGGTAGCGGCGGGCCAGATCGGCGTCGACGGCGGCCAGCGAGGCGCCGATGCCGGCGCGCACGGCGGCGGTCAGACTGGTCGTCACCTGTTCCGGCTGCCCCATCCGCATCCTCCGCCCGGCCGCGTTCAACATTTCGTTGAAGGATTCCGTCCGGTGAAGCTATCCGGCGGCCGGACGAAACACAACAGGCCGTGCGTCATCCGGCGTTCACGGCACACCGTCGCATCGCCACGGAGGATTGACCACCGGGCAAAGGCCGCGTCACGTGCCTGCCGGACGCTGGTGACCAGCGGAGATTCCGCGGTGAGTCACCCTTCGGGAGGACGTCATGGAGTACTACCAACTGCTCGCCGGGCTGGCGCTCGGTCAACTTCGCGAGGACAACGGCAGCGGTCCGCCGCCCGCGGTGCCCGGGCACGAGGCGGACCGGCGGGCGGCCCGGGCCGCGGCACGCACCGCGGGTCCGGAGCCCGCCCCGCGCGTGCGGCGGCTCCGCGCGCCGGGCCGCCGGCGTGGGACGGCGCCCGCCACGGTCACCTGACGGCGAACGCGGCGGGCGCCGACGGCGGGCCCGCGGGGGCGTCAGCCCTTGCGGGCCCGCACCTCGTCGGTCAGGGCGGGGACCACGTCGAAGAGGTCGCCGACGACGCCGTAGTCGACGAGCTCGAAGATCGGGGCCTCCGCGTCCTTGTTGATGGCCACGATCGTCTTCGACGTCTGCATCCCGGCCCGGTGCTGGATGGCGCCGGAGATGCCCGCGGCGATGTAGAGCTGCGGGGAGACGGTCTTGCCGGTCTGGCCGACCTGGTGGGAGTGCGGGTACCAGCCGGCGTCCACGGCGGCGCGGGAGGCGCCCACGGCCGCGCCCAGGGAGTCGGCCAGCGCCTCGATCAGCGCGAAGTTCTCCGCGCCGTTCACGCCCCGGCCGCCGGAGACCACGATGGCGGCCTCGGTGAGCTCCGGGCGGCCGGTGGACTCCCGAGGGCTGCGGGAGACGACCTTGGTGCCGGTGGCCAGCGGGCCGAAGGACACCGCCAGCTCCTCGACGGTTCCCGCCGCCGGAGCCGCCTCGGGGGCGGCGGAGTTGGGCTTGACGGTGATGACGGGAACGCCGTGGGTTACGCGCGAGGCGGTGGTGAACGCCGCGGCGAAAACGGACTGGGTGACCACCGGGCCCTGGTCGCCGGGCTCCAGGTCGACGGCGTCGGTGATCAGCCCGGACTCCAGGCGCAGGGCCAGGCGCGCGGCGATCTCCTTGCCCTCGGCGGAGGAGGGCACCAGGACGGCGGCCGGGGAGACCGCCCGGGCGGCGGCCTCCAGCGCGTCCACCTTGGGCACCACCAGGTACTCGGCGAACTCCGGGGCGTCGGCGGCCAGCACGCGTGTGGCGCCGTGCTCGGCCAGCACCGCGGCGGCGGTGCCGGCGCCCGGGCCGAGGTGGACCGCGACGGGCTCGCCGAGGCGGCGGGCGAGGGTCAGCAGCTCCAGCGTGGGCTTGCGGACGGCGCCGTCCACGTGATCGACGTAAACAAGGACTTCGGCCATGGGAATCGTGCTCTCCAGCGGGATTCGTGCGGACGGGTGGGCTTGGGTGCGGGCCGGCCGGCCCGTCAGATGAACTTGCGCTCCGCGAGGAAGGCGGCCAGTCCCTTGGCGCCCTCGCCCTCGTCGGTGACGATCTCGCCGGCCGTGCGCGCCGGGCGCTCGGTGGCGGACTCCACGAGGGTCCACGCCCCGGCGAGGCCCACCTCCTCCGCCTCGATGCCGAGGTCCTCCAGGTCCAGCGACTCCACGGGCTTCTTCTTGGCGGCCATGATCCCCTTGAAGGAGGGGTAACGGGCCTCGCCCGACTGGTCGGTGACCGAGACGACCGCGGGAAGGTCGGCCTGGAGGCGTTCGGTCGCCGCGTCGCCGTCCCGGCGCCCGGTGACCTTGCCGTCGGCGACGGACAGCTCGGACAGCAGCGTCACCTGGGGCACGCCCAGCCGCTCGGCCAGGATCGCGGCCAGCACGCCCATGGAGCCGTCCGTCGAGGCCATGCCGCAGACCACCAGGTCGTAACCGGTGTGCTCGATGGCCTTGGCGAGCACCAGCGAGGTGCCCAGCACATCGGTGCCGTGCAGGTCGTCGTCCTCCACGTGCACGGCCTTGTCCGCGCCCATGGACAGCGCCTTGCGCAGCGCGTCCGCGGCGTCCTCCGGGCCGACGGTCAGCACGGTGACCTCGGCCTCGTCGGCGTCCTCGGCGATGCGCAGGGCCTGCTCGACGGCGTACTCGTCGAGCTCCGACAGCAGGCCGTCCGCGGCTTCCCGGTCGGTGGTCAGGTCCTCGGCGAAGCGCCGGTCACCCGCGGCATCGGGCACGTACTTCACACAGACAACGATCCTCAAGCTCACGCCGGCTCTCCTACTGCTATCGGTCCGCACTCGGGGGCACTCGGAAGATCACCCGGTTGTTACTCGTCAGTACATACAGGGTATCCCCCGCAGGCAAGAATGTCTCACTGTGACGTTGCCTACGTGCGGATTGCCAGATCGGGGCCCGTGTCAGCCGTCGATCGCCGCTCCCAGCGCCGCGATCACGTCCGCCTTCCTCGGCTGCCCGGCCGCACGGCGCACCACACCTCCCCCGGCGTCGAGCACCAGAACGGTCGGGGTGCGGTCGACGCCCAGCTCCCGCACCAGATCCAGCCGCGACTCGGCGTCGATCTCCACATGGGCGACGCCGTCCACCAGCGCGGCCACCTCCGCCAGCACCCGGCGGGTCGCGCGGCACGGCTGGCAGAACGCCGTGGAGAACTGCACCAGCGTGGCCCGCCGCCCCAGCGGCCCGGCGCCGAGCGCCGCCGCGTCCAGCCGGGGAGTTTCCCCGTGCCCGTGCCCGGTCATGCGCCGGCCTCCTCTCGCCATGGGTTCCCCCGAACACAGCGCGGCGCGGGTGGTGTTCATTCCCGGGCGCGGAACGCCGGGCGCGCGCCGCGCGCGTTCTCCCGCGGACGCGGTGGCCGTCCGGGCTAGCGCTTCCGGCCGGATTGGGGCACCATCGGGCGGCGTCGGAAGTTACGGAGGCGTAGGTTCCCACCGCTCGGAAGAAGGTCCCTCGCATGGCAGAGCTCGTTTATCCGCCGGTCATCGCCGTGGCCCGGACAATGTTCAAGGCGCTCGATCTGCGCTTCGACATCGCCGGCAGCGAGCATGTGCCGCGGCGGGGAGGTGCCGTGCTGGTCAGCAACCACATCGGCTATCTCGACTTCGTCTTCGCCGGGTTCGCCGCGCGGCCAGCCAAGCGGCTGGTGCGGTTCATGGCGAAGGAGTCGGTCTTCAAGCACCGGGTGTCCGGGCCGCTGATGCGGGCCATGAAGCACATCCCGGTGGACCGCGCGCAGGGCGAGGCCGCGTTCGGGCACGCGCTGAAGGCGCTGCGGGACGGGGAGATCGTGGGCGTCTTCCCCGAGGCGACGATCTCGCAGTCGTTCACGCTGAAGAAGTTCAAGTCGGGCGCCGCGCGCATGGCCCAGCAGGCCGGGGTGCCGCTGCTGCCGGTGGCGCTGTGGGGCACGCAGCGGCTGTGGACCAAGGGCCGCAAGCGGGACTTCAGCCGCAGCCATGTGCCGATCACCATCCGGGTGGGCGAGCCGATCACGCCCGACCCCGAGGAGTCGGCGGTCACGCTGACCGAGCGGCTGCGAGGGCGGGTCCAGGAGCTGCTGGACGCGGCGCAGCGCGCCTATCCGGCGAAGCCCAAGGGCCCGGAGGACTCCTGGTGGCTGCCGGCGCACCTGGGCGGCACGGCGCCCGCGCCGCCCGCGACGCAGGCTCCCTAGGGCCTGTATCGAGTTCCCGCCCGG
Organism: Streptomyces litchfieldiae; assembly: GCF_031845365.1. Lineage (NCBI taxonomy): Bacteria > Bacillati > Actinomycetota > Actinomycetes > Kitasatosporales > Streptomycetaceae > Streptomyces > Streptomyces litchfieldiae. The sequence continues at coordinate 52,563 of NZ_JAVREL010000028.1, read as the reverse complement.
GCCCGCGACGCCAGTCACGGCACCTCGCCGCTCCCCCAGACTCCGTCTGGGAGGTGCCCCCAGCCGAATCGCGCGAATACGGCCGGGTATGAGCTGCGATCCGGTGCCTTGCTGGGGGTACCTCCCAGGCCCCCAAGGGCCTGGGGGGGCACCGCGTCTGACGCCGCGGGCTGATCCGACCGGGAACTCGATACAGGCCCTAGCGCGGGCGCGGGCCACGGTTACCTGGCCATCTCCTCGGCGAGGGCGGCCAGGAAGCCGTCGACGTCCTCCTCGGTGGTGTCGAACGAGCACATCCAGCGGACGTCGCCGGCCGCCTCGTCCCAGTAGTAGAAGCGGTAGCGCTTGCGCAGGCGGTCGCTGACGTCGTGCGGCAGGCGGGCGAAGACCGCGTTCGCCTGGACCGGGTACAGGACGGTGACGCCCGCCACCTCGCGCACGCCCTCGGCCAGGCGGCGGGCCATGGCGTTGGCGTGCCGGGCCCCGCGCAACCACAGGTCGCCGGCGAGCAGCGCCTCGAACTGGGCGGAGACGAAGCGCATCTTGGCGGCGAGCTGCATGGACAGCTTCCGCAGGTGCGGCAGCGCGCGCACGGCGCCGGGGGTGAGGACGACGACGGCCTCGCCGAAGAGCATGCCGTTCTTGGTGCCCCCGAAGGACAGCACGTCCACCCCGGCGTCCGTGGTGAACGCGCGCAGCGGCAGGTCCAGGGCGGCGGCGGCGTTGGCGGCGCGGGCGCCGTCGAGGTGGACCGCCATGCCGCGCTCATGGGCGAAGTCGCTGACGGCGCGGATCTCCTCCGGCGTGTAGAGGGTGCCGAGCTCGGTGCTCTGAGTGAGGGAGACGACCTGCGGCATGGCGCGGTGCTCGTCGTCCCAGCCGAACGCCTCGCGCGCGACGAGCTCGGGGGTGAGCTTGCCGTCCGGGGTGGGCACGGTCAGCAGCTTCAGCCCGCCGACCCGTTCCGGGGCGCCGCACTCGTCGGTGTGTATGTGGGCGGTGTCGGAGGTGATGACGCCGCCCCAGCGGTCGGTGAGGCCCAGGAGGGCGACGACGTTGGCGCCGGTGCCGTTGAAGACGGGGAACGCCTCGGCCGAGGGGCCGAAGTGGGCGCGGAAGACGTCCTGGAGGTGGGCGGTGTAGTCGTCGGCGCCATAGGCGGGCTGGTGGCCGCCGTTGGCGAGGGCGAGGGCGGCGAGGACCTCCGGGTGGGCGCCCGCGTAGTTGTCGCTGGCGAAGCCGCGCACCGCGGGGTCGTGGCGGCGGCGGGCGTCGGTCGTCACTGCTGGGGGGTGAGCCACAGGCGGGTTCCGTTCACTTCTTCGGCGGGCCTGTCCCACAGGCCGCAGACGGCGTCGGCCAGGTCGCGGACATCGGTGAAGCCCGCGAACGCGGCGCCCGGCCGCGCGTCGCGCATGGCGTCGCTGACCAGGGCCTTGACGATCACGATCGTGGCGGCGGCGGAGGGCGGGCCGTCGGTGGCGGTCCGGCGGAAGGAGTCGCCGAGGGCCAGCGTCCAGGCCTCCGCGGCGGACTTGGCCGCGGCGTAGGCGGCGTTGCCCGCGGTGGGCCGGGACGCGCCGGCCGCGCTGATGAGCACGAAGCGGCCGTTGGGGCTGCGGGTCAGCGGCGCCTCGAAGGCCAGCGAGGTGTGCTGCACCGTGCGGATCAGCAGGTCGTGCAGCAAGGCCCAGTCGGCCAGGTCCGTCTCGGCGAAGGACGCCGAGCCGCGCCAGCCGCCGACGAGGTGGACCAGGCCGTCGACCCGCCCGAAGTCCTTCTCGGTCTTGGCCGCCCACTCCCGGGCCGCGGCCGGGTCGAGGAGGTCGATGGTGTCTCCGATGACGGTGGCGCCGCCGTGGGCGAAGCGTGCCGCGTCCACGCCCTCGGCGAGCCGCTCGGCGTCGGCGTCCGCCGCCACCACCGTGGCGCCCGCCTCGGCCAGGCGCAGCAGGGTCGCGTGGCCGGCCGGACCGCCGGCCCCGGCGACCGCGACGACCGCGCCCTCCAGGGCGCCGCCGTTCCGGTCGCCGCCCGGCGCGGGAGTGCTCGTGCTCATGGTCGTCGCCTCCGCTGGGGTCGATGGTGCCGCCGGTCCATGATGCCGCGCGAAGCGGCGAAGATCACGCCGCGCGGGCCGCCGGGGCGGTCGCGGTGATGCCCCGGGTGGAGGCGATGACCGTGCGCAGTTTCTTGGCCAGCGCCTCGTAGAACAGGCTGAGGGGGAACTCGTCCGGCAGCACCTCGTCCACCAGCTTGCGCGGCGGCAGGTCGAGGTCCAGCGCGTCGGGTCCCTTGGCCCAGCGGGAGCCGGGGTGCGGGGCGAGGTAGGCGGAGACCAGCTCGTACGCCTTCAGCCAGTGCACGATCTTGGGGCGGTCGATGCCCTTGCGGTAGAGCAGCTCGATCTCCTCGCGCAGCCGCACGGTGACCTGCCGGGCGCGGTCCCAGTCGATGCTGAGCCGGTTGTCCGTCCAGCGCAGCGCGTCGTGCTGGTGGAGGTAGGCGAACAGCAACTGGCCGCCGAGACCGTCGTAGTTCCGGTTGCGCTCACCGGTGACCGGGAAGCGGAACAGCCGCTCCAGCAGCACGGCGTACTGCACGTCGCGGCCCTGCGGGTAGCCGTCGGCGGCCAGTTGAACGGCCTCGTGGAAGGCGGTGAGGTCGCAGCGCAGCTCCTCCAGCCCGTACATCCAGAACGGCTGCCGCTGCTTGATCATGAACGGGTCGAACGGCAGGTCGCCGTGGCTGTGGGTGCGGTCGTGGATCATGTCCCACAGGACGAACGTCTGCTGGCAGCGCTCCTGGTCGGTGAGCAGGCCCGCGGCCTCCTCGGGCAGCTCCAGGCTGGTGACGTCGCAGGCCGCGCCGACGACGCGGCGGAAGCGGGCGGCCTCGCGGTCGCAGAAGATGCCGCCCCAGGAGAAGCGCTCGGGGGCCTCGCGCACGGCGATGGTCTCGGGGAAGAGCACGGCGGAGTTGGTGTCGTAGCCAGCCGTGAAGTCCTCGAAGGTGATGCCGAGGAACATCGGGTTGTCGTAGCGGGTGCGCTCCAGCTCGGCCAGCCAGTCGGGCCAGACCACGCGCAGCACGACCGCCTCCAGGTTCCGGTTCGGGTTGCCGTTCTGCGTGTACATCGGGAAGACGACGAGGTGCTGGAGGTCGTCGGCCCGGGTCGCGGCGGGCTGGAAGGCGAGCAGCGAGTCCAGGAAGTCGGGCACGCCGAAGCCCTCGTCCGCCCAGCGGCGCAGATCGGCGGCGAGCGCGCGGTGGTACGCCTCGTTGTGCGGGAGCAGGGGCGTGAGCTCGGTGACGGCGGCGATGACGCGGGCGACCTCGCGCTCGACGGCGGAACGGTCGGGCGCCTCCTGCGCCCCGAAGTCGATGGAACCGTCCTTGGACTGGGCCGGGCGGATGGCCTCGACGGCCTCCTTCAGCACCGGCCAGGCCGGATGCGCGATCACGTCCCGAGCCGCCGGACCATTGCCGACCGGGGTGCTGGACGCCACAGTTTCCGTCATGAGCCGCCCTCCACAGAAGATATTCGCGTGTAAACACGGTATCCGGCGCGAATCCTTCGATCAACCGGGGGTCGAATGCGCATTCGTACGCCATCGGCCCGGCGGCGTTCAACTGCCGGTCACCGGCGGCGTCTAGGGTGACCGGCATGCCGCTGCTGACCGTCGGACACCGTGGCCTGATGGGCGTGGAGCCGGAGAACACCCTGCGGTCGTTCGCCCGGGCCGACCGCGCCGGCGTGGACGTCATCGAGCTCGACCTGCACCTGAGCAAGGACGGCGAGCTGGTGGTGATCCACGACGCCGAGGTGGACCGCACCACGAACGGGTCGGGCGCGGTCGGCGACCTCACGCTCGCCGAGCTGCGCGAGCTGGACGCGGGCCTGGGGGAGCGGATCCCGCTGTTCACCGAGGTGATCGACGCGGTGGGCGCCCCGTTGCAGGCCGAGATCAAGGACCCGGAGGCCGCCGCGGTGCTGGCCGGGGTGATCGAGGAGCGCGCGCTGCACGGCCGCGTCACCGTGATCTCGTTCCACGACGACGCGCTGCGCGAGACCCGGCGGCGGCTGCCCGGCGCCGCGCTGGCGCTGGTCACCGGCGAGTCCACGCCGACCGCGCCGGAGCGCGCGACGGCGCTCGGCGCGGGCATGATCTCCTGCGGGCTGGCGAAGCTGAGCCCGGAGGTGGTCGGCCGCGCGCACGCGGCCGGGCTGCGGGTCATCAGTTGGACGGTGAACACTCACGACGAGCTGGGGCGCGCCCGCGCGCTGGGGCTGGACGGCGTGGTGACCGACGAGCCGGCGATCCTGGGAGCGGTCAGCCGAGGGGCTTGACCAGCACCTCGAAGCGCAGATCGGTCCGGCGCGGGACGCCGAAGCGCTCGTCGCCGTAGGGGAACGGGACCGTGCGGCCGGTGCGCACGTAGCCGCGGCGCTCGTACCAGGCGATCAGGTCGGTGCGGGCGGAGAGCACCTTCATCCGCATCCGGGGCGCGCCCCACTCCTCGCGCGCCCGGCGCTCGGCCTCGGCCAGCACCCGCCCGCCGACGCCACCGGCCTGGAGGAGCGGACTGACGGCGAACATCCCGAAGTAGGCGGCCGGTTCGGCCGTCTCCCCGTCGCTGCGCGCGAGATGGCAGCAGGCGACGAGCTCGCCGCCGCGCTCGGCTGTGAGCAGCACGCTGTCGGGGTCGGCCAGGACCGCCAGCACCTCGTCGGCGCCGGTGCGCCTGCCGTCCAGCAGGTCGGCCTCCGTGGTCCAGCCCGCGCGGCTCGGCTCGCCGCGGTAGGCCGATTCGACCAGCGCTACCAGGGCCGGGACATCGGCCTCGGTCGCCGTCCGGAAGGTCAGCTCGGTCTGCGTCGTCACCCGGGCATCTTAGTGCCTGTCCGGAGTCCCCGCCCGGGCCCACGACTCCCTCAGCCAACTCCCCCAGGCTTCGTCCGGGAGGTGCCCCCACCCCCGGCCTGGCGGCTGGGAGGTGCCCCCATGCGTATGAGCTGCGATCCGGCGCTTTGCGATGCGGGAACTCCGGACAGACCCTGGCGCCGCGCTCCCCCGTGCCCCCGTGCGCTCCCGTAGCGGCGGCGGCCCCGGGCAGCCTTCCCGATGGCGGCCGGGGAGGTGGGGCGATGCGGCACGGACCGGAGCTGGTGGGGTGGCTGGTGGCGGCGCTGTGCGGGACCGCGGGTGCGTACTGCCTGTGGCGCGCGCGGGCGCCGGCGGCGCGCGGGCGGCAGGCGGCGGCGGTCGAGGCGGTGATGGGGCTGGGCACGGCGCTGATGGCCGTGCCGGCGACGGCGGTGCCGGCCCCGCCCCCGGCGGCGTTCGCGGTGCTCTTCTCGGCGACGGCGCTGTGGTCCGCGGCGCTGCTGGCGGCCGGGGCCGCTCACCAGGCGCACCACGTCGTGGAGGGGCTGGCCATGGTCTACATGGCGGTGGCGATGGCGGGCGGCGCGCCGGCGCACGCCGAACACCCGCCGGGCGGCGTGCCGCTGCTGACCGGCGCGCTGCTGGCGTACTTCGCCGGGTACGCGCTGCGCAGCGGCCCCCGGCTGCTGCCCGCCGCCCCCGGCGGGGCGGGCGCGGGCCCGGCCGGCCACGCCGAGCCGCTGCCCGAGGTCGCCGTGGCGTGCCGACTGGCCCTGGCGCTCGGGATGTTCGCGATGCTGCTCATGCTGTGAGGGATGCGTCACGTGCCCGGCCACCCGGTTCCGGGCGCGCGCCGAGGGGCTCTAGGCTGGCCGCATGGTGATCGCCATCACGTTGCTCGTGCTGGGCGGGCTCACCGCGGCGACGGCGCCGCGCGTGCTGGCCCGTGGGTCCTGGCCGGACCGGGAGCCCGTGCTCGCGCTGTGGGTGTGGCAGTGCGTGGTCGCCGCGGTGCTGCTGTGCTGTGTGCTGGCCATGGCGCTCTCCGGGGCGGCGGCCTGGCACGGGGTGCGCGGGCAGGTGTTCCGGCCGGCGCCGAGCTCGGTCGTCGAGGCGTACGCGCTGCAGCCCGACGGACAGCGGTGGGCCGCCGCGGTGGCGCTGCTGCTGGCGGGCGGCGGCGCCTGGACGGCCGTGATGCTCACTCGCGAGGTGCGTGCCGCGCGGGCGGCGCGCCGGCGGCGCCGCGCCGAGCTTCTGACCCGCTCGCCCCGGCTGCCCTGGGAGCCGGCCGACGCCGGCGACCGGCTCGTGGTGCTGGAGGACGAGTGGCCCGACGCCTGGATGCTGCCCGGTCCCCAGCCGCGGCTGGTGATCACGACCGGCGCGCTGCGGCGGCTGAACCGGCGACAGCTCGACGCGGTCCTGGCTCATGAGCAGGGGCACGCGCGGGCCCGGCACCACTGGCTGCTGCACTGCTCGGGCGCGCTGGCCCACGGCTTCCCGCGGGTGCCGGTGTTCGCCGCGTTCCAGCACCAGGTGCACCGGCTGGTGGAGCTGGCCGCCGACGACGTCGCCTCCCGCCGCTTCGGCCGGCTGACCACCGCGCTGGCGCTGGTCGGGCTCAACGAGGACCGCGGCGTGTTCGGCCATCGCGGCCACCACGCCCATGTGCCGCACCGGGTCCACCGGCTGCTGGCCCCGGCCCAGCGGCTGACCGCGGCCCGCCGGCTGCGGCTGACGGCCGCCGCCGCGCTGGTTCCCGCGGTGCCGCTGCTGGTCGCGTTCGCCCCCGGACTCACCGCGCTGGGGCGCTGACCGGCTGGCATGCCGCCGAGGGGCCGGGGCAGGATCGTGCCATGGCGATCAAGGGCGTGCTCTTCGACTTCTCCGGAACGCTGATGCGCATCGAGTCCGCCGACTCCTGGCTGCGGGCCGCGGCGGAGCGGACCGGAACCGTGCTGGACGAGGCGGAGCTGGTCACCGTCGCGGCCGCCCTGGAGGCCGCCGGCGCGCTGCCCGGCGGCTCCGCGCCGACCTCGGTGCCGCCGGAGCTGGCGGAGCTGTGGCGGGTGCGGGACGTGGACGCCAGCCATCACCGGGACCTGTACACGGGGCTGGCCCGCCAAGTGGCGCTGCCGGACCCCGAGCTGTACGACGCGCTGTACGAACGGCACTGGCAGCCGGCCGCCTGGCACCCGTACCCGGACACCGCGGCGGTGCTGCGCGGGCTGTCGGAGCGGAACGTCGGCGTCGTCGTGGTGAGCAACATCGGCTGGGACGTGCGGCCGGTCTTCCGCGCGCACGGCCTGGCCGGGTGGGTGGACGCCTTCGTGCTGTCCTACGAGCACGGCGTCCAGAAGCCGGATCCCCGGCTGTTCCGCATTGCGTGCGACGCGCTGGGCCTGGCTCCCGAGCAGGTGCTGATGGTCGGGGACGACGCGCGGGCGGACGGCGGCGCCGCGGCGCTCGGCTGCGCGGTGCACCTGGTCGACCACCGGCCGGTGGATCAGCGGCCCGAGGGCCTGCTCCCGGTGCTGCGGCTGATCGGCTGAGCGGAGCGGGCTCCGCCGACCGGGTCGGCTGTCCGGGGCCGTGCTGAGTATATTGACTGTGAGCCAGTCAACGGGAGTCCAGCATGTCGCCTCGCAGCGCTTCGGTCAATGAAGAAATGCGCCGACGTTCCCGGCAGCGACTGCTCGACGCGACCGTGGAGCTGGTCTCGGAGCGCGGTTTCGAGGCCACAACGCTGGGCGACATCGCGGATCGGGCGGGTTCGGCCCGGGGGCTGGTCTCCTACTACTTTCCCGGCAAGCGCCAGCTTCTCCAGTCCGCGGTGCACCGGCTGATGCACCTCACCCTGGAGGAGGCCCTGGAGCGGCCGCCCCGGCCGGCCGGGGAGACGGCCGGGCAGGAGCTGCTGGCCCGGGCCATCGACGCGATCCTCGGGCTGGCCCGGGACCGGCCGGCGCTGATGCGCGCGCACATGGCGGGCCTGCTCCAGCAGGAGGGCTTCATCCAGTGCGCCGAGCAGCAGCGGCTGGCGCTGCTGCTGCGGGACACCGTGGCGCGCTTCGGGTCGCCGCACCCGGACACCGACTACCCGCTGCTGCGGGCCCAGTTGATGGGCGCGGTGGTGGCCCAGTTGCTGCCCGGGGCGCCGATGCCGCTGGCGCGGCTGCGCCTGGAGCTGTTCACGCGGTACGGGCTGCCGTGGGAGCTGGGGGTCCCGCCGGGCGAGAAGCCGTCCGCCGGGACCGCGCGGCAGTCGCCGCTCCCTCAGCGGTAATAGCCGGGCTGCGTTTGGGCGTTCAGCTCGTCCAGCCGCACACCGAACGCGCTGTTGGTGCGCGGGTCGTCGATGCGGAGCACATCGAGACCCTTCTGGTCGTTGGAGTAGATGTGGCCGTTGTAGTAGTAGGCCGACCAGGAGCCGCCGAAGGCCAGCATGTCCTCGGCGACCGGGCCGCGTTCGAAGTAGCCGATCTCGCGCGGGTGGTCGGAGTCGGTGAAGTCCCAGACGGACACGCCGCCCTGGTACCACGACTGGACCATGATGTCGCGGCCCCGGGCCGGGATCAGCGAGCCGTTGTGCGCGACGCAGTTCTCGGTGTCGGCCTGGTGGCGGGGGATCTTGAAGTAGCTCTGGAACTCGAGCTGCCGCTGGTCGCCGCGGCCGGTGATGTGGTAGATGCCGTTGGCGCCGAACTCGTCACCGACCTCGGCGTTGCAGGTGGCGGCCACGCCGCCGCCGAGTTCGTCGGTGAAGACGACCTTGGTGCCGTCCTGGCTGAACGTGGCCGAGTGCCAGAACGCGAAGTTGTCGGCGTCCTGCACCCGGTCGATCACCCGGGGGCGGCCGGGGCGGGAGATGTCCATCAGGATGCCGTCGCCCATGCAGGCGCCCGCGGCGAGGCGCAGCCGGGGGTAGGCGGTGATGTCGTGGCAGCCGCTGGTGACGGAGCTGTTGTCGTCACCGGGGAACCCGCCGTCGGGGAAGACGAGTTCGAAGCCGGAGAGCGCCGCGCGCTCGGGGGCGTCGCGGGGCACGCGCACGATGGAGATGCCGTCGTGCGGCGGCTGACAGTCGGGGAACGTGGCGCTGGGCGAGTACGAGGAGACATAGACGTACACGTCCTCGCGGTCGGGCACCAGGGTGTGGGTGTGCGAGCCGCAGGCCGTCTCGACGGCGGCGACGTAACGCGGGTTGCGCACGTCGCTGATGTCGAAGACGCGGATGCCCTCCCAGGAGTCGGGCTGCGTCGCGGACTGCGAAAAGCTGGCGCAGGAGTCGTCGTTGCGGGAGGAGTCGACGGACAGGATCAGCAGGTCCCCGGTGACGGAGATGTCGTTCTGGCCGCCGGGGCACAGGACTTGGCTGACGATCTCCGGTTCGGCGGGGCGGCTGATGTCGTAGACGACGAAGCCGTTGTAGTTCCCGGCGAAGGCGTAGTCGCCCTGGAAGGCGATGTCCGAGTTGGTGCCGGAAAGCCCGGCGCTTCTGGGGATGTTGGCCAGGTGCGTGACGTTGTCGCTGTGCACGATCTCGTCCACACCCGGTATGCCGCCGCTCTCGGTGGCGGCTTCGGTGCGCGCGCGTTCGCCCGCGGGGGCCTCCGTGCCGGCCGGCGGGGCGTCACCCGGATCGGGGGTGGCGGCCGCGGGGCCGGTCATGCAGAGGGTGGTGAGCAGGCCGGCCACGACGGCGGCCACGCCCAGCCGCCTGCGTCGAACGGGTTGTCTGTGCAACGATGTCACCGCGTCCTCCCTCAAATCCGCCTGGTCTCACGCGGAATTGGCCGGTTCTTGGATCCCACCAGTATCCGTTGAGGCATGTCCATATCAAAGTAGCCGATGACGCCGGAGCCCGTCCGCGATCTGAGGCGTTCGCACTCGTTTGCCGCACCCTGCCGAGGAGGCCCGTTGACGGTCCGTCGCGCACTCCGCGCCGTCGCCCTGGCAGCCGCCGTTCTGGCGCTGTCGCCGGCGGCCGGCTGCACCGGTGACCCCGCTCCCGCCGAGAGCGCGGACGACGCGCCGCCGGTGATCGCCCCGGGGCGGCCGGGCGAGCCCGCCGAGACGCTGTCGGCCGAGGAGGCCCGGGAGGCGGGCGGCGAGGGCGCCGAGCCGACCGCGACCGACTTCTCGTTCCTGCGGATGATGATCGAGCACCACGAGCAGGCCCTGGTGATGACCGACCTCGCGGACGAGCACGCGGACGACGACCGTGTCCGGCGGCTGTCGCAGCGGATCGCGGCGGCGCAGGGGCCGGAGATCGACGCGATGGACGCCTGGCTGACGCGCAACGCCGGGCACGCGGCGGACGAGGGCCACGAGGGGCACGCGGCCGGGGAGATGCCGGGGATGGCGACCGAGGAGGAGCTGGCCGAGCTGGCGGCGGCGCGGGGCGAGGACTTCGACGCGCTCTTCCTGGATCTGATGATCCGCCACCACGAGGGCGGCGTGGAGATGGCGGCGGAGGCGCTGGCCGGAGTGGGGGACATGACGGTGGAGCAGCTTGCCAATGACATCATCGCGACGCAGACGGCGGAGATCGGCCGGATGGCGGAGATGCGTTAACGCTTGATGTGGCGGGGCGTCAGATAGCCCTTGTCGCGGGCCGCCGCGATCAGCCGCAGCGCCCGGCGGCGGCTGCGGCCGGTGGCGCCCATCACGGCGAGCACGGGGTCGCGGCCCTCCTCCCGGGCGGCCAGATACGCCTCGGCGGCGGCGCGGCGGCAGTCCCGTCCGCCGCCGCGCCGCCGCCCGCCGCGGTGCCGGGCGCCCGGCCCGGCCGCCGGGGCGGCCTCCTCGGGCGCGGGCGGATCGGCGGGCTCGGCGTCCGCGGTCCCGTCCGCGACCTCTCCCGCGTCCGCCGCCTCGGGCCGCGTCTCCTCGGCGAGCGCGCCGTGCGGGCCGCCGATCGCCCGGCAGACGTCGCGCAGCGGCTGCCCGATGCGTTCGGTGAGCGTTCCGAAGCCGTCGACGGGCAGCGGCGGATCGGCGCGCATGTCCTCGATGAGCAGGCGGCCGCCGCTCATCTGGGCGAGCACGTCGATGCGCGCCCCGTCGGCGTAGACGAGCCCGACGGCGAACCACGGCGGCAGCTCTCCGGCGTCGCCGCCCGGCCCGGGGCCGGCGGAGCCGTGCCCCCGCAGCTCCCACACGGGCCCGGCCGGCTTTGGGCCACTCGGCTGATGACCGCCCGGAAAGCCCGAAAAGCTACTCTTCACCACGGAGGCAACCTAGACCGAAGCCACCGGCCGTGCCGGGCGGCACGCACGGGCCCGTCGCACTGCACCCCGTCAGCTCACTCCCGCAAGGTTGCCTTCAGTGGGATGCTGAAGTCTCCATCCTTACTCGGCGGTGTAAGGAGCCTTCGCATGCTTCGAATTGCGGTTGTCGGATCCGGGCCGAGCGGGGTGTACACCGCTCAGTCCGTGCTCGATCAGCAGGACGCCCAGCCGGTCCCGGTGGCGGTGGACGTGCTCGACCGGCTGCCCTGCCCGTACGGTCTGGTCCGCTACGGGGTGGCCCCGGACCACGAGAAGATCAAGTCGCTGCAGACCAACCTGCGCCAGGTGCTCGAACGGCCCGGTGTCCGTTTCATCGGCAACGTCCCGGTGGGCGAGGGCGGGGTGCCGACGCGCGAGCTGCTGTCGCACTACCACGCGGTCGTGTACTGCGTCGGCGCCGCCCGCGACCGGCGGCTGGGCATCCCCGGCGAGGACCTGGTGGGCAGTTGTTCGGCCACCGACTTCGTCTCCTGGTACAGCGCGCACCCCGACGCCACCGGCGACGGCTTCCCGCTCGGCGCGCGCAGCGCCGTGGTGATCGGCGTGGGCAACGTCGCGGTGGACGTCGCCCGCATCCTGGCGCGCGGCGTGGACGAGCTGCGCGCCACGGACATGCCGCAGGGGCCGCTGGACGCGCTGGCGGTCAGCGCGGTGCGGGACGTGTACATGGTGGGCCGGCGCGGGCCCTCGCAGGCGAAGTTCACCACCAAGGAGCTGCGCGAGCTGGGCACCCTGCCGGGCGCGGACGTCGTCGTGGACGAGAAGGAACTGGCGGCCGACCCCGGGTACGCCGACCCGGCCGGGCTGTCCGCCTCGGCCAAGCGGAACGTGGCGGCGCTGCGCGGCTGGGCGCAGGCGCCGGCCGGGCAGCGCGACCGGCGCATTCATCTGCGGTTCTTCCTGCGTCCGGTGGAGATCCTGGACGACGGGCAGGGCGCGGTGCGCGCCGTGCGGTTCGAACGGACCGCGCCCGACGCGGCGGGCGGTGTCCGCGGCACCGGCGAACTCATTGACGTGGAAGCCCAGATGGTGCTGCGCTCGGTGGGCTACCGCGGAGTGCCGCTGCCCGGGCTGCCGTTCGACGCCGGGAGCGGCACGGTGCCGCACGAGGGGGGCCGGGTGCTGCGGGACGGCGTCGCGTCGCCGGGCGAGTACGTGGCCGGCTGGATCAAGCGCGGGCCGAGCGGGGTCATCGGCACCAACCGCCCGTGCGCCAAGGAGACGGCCGGCTCGCTGCTGGCCGACCTCGGGGACCTCGCCGGGCGCGAGGTGAGCGGGGCGGATCCGCTGGACGCTCTGCGGGCGGCGGGGCTGGCCCCGGTGGAGTGGCCGGGCTGGCTGGGCATCGAGGCCGCGGAGCTCGCGCTCGGGCGGTCCCTGTCCCGGGGCACCGTGAAGATCGCCGACTGGGACGGGCTGCTGACCGCCGCGCGCGGCGTCTGAGGGGTTCGGGGCGTCCGGGATCCGGGGCGGCCGCGGGCACCCCGGACCCGGTTGTACGATCAGACTCGTACAAGACGCACATCGTGGCCCGGCCACGAGGAGGAGCCCCGCGTGAGCGCGCTGTTCGATCCCTACTCCCTGCGGTCCCTGACCGTTCCCAACCGCGCCTGGATGGCACCGATGTGCCAGTACTCCGCGGCCGCCTCCGGCCCGGACACCGGCGCCGCGAACGACTGGCACTTCGCCCACTACGCCGCCCGCGCGGTGGGCGGCGCCGGGCTGATCCTCACCGAGGCCACCGCCGTGTCCCCCGAGGGCCGGATCAGCCCCTGGGACCTGGGGCTGTGGAACGACCGGCAGGCCGCCGCGCTGCGCAGGATCACGGACTTCCTGGCGGAGCACGGCGCGGTCCCCGGCGTTCAGCTCGCCCACGCCGGGCGCAAGGCCGCGGTCGACGCGCCCTGGCGGGGCGGCGCGCCGCTGGGCACCGAGGAGCCGGGCTGGGTGGCCGTCGCGCCCAGCCCGCTCGCGTTCGCCCCCGACCACCGGGAGCCGGCCGAGCTGACGGTGGCGGACATCGCGGCCGTCACGGAGCAGTTCGCCGCGGCGGCCCGGCGGGCGCTGGACGCCGGCTTCCGGGTGGCCGAGGTGCACGGCGCCCACGGCTACCTCCTCGGCCAGTTCCTCTCCCCGCACAGCAACCGGCGCACTGACGGCTACGGCGGCGACTTCGCGGGCCGGACGCGGTTCGCCCTGGAGGTGGTGGACGCGGTGCGGGCCGTCTGGCCGGCGGAGCTGCCGGTGTTCTTCCGGATCTCCGCCACGGACTGGCTGCCGGACGGCGGCTGGACGGTGGACGACACCGTGCGCCTCGCCGGCGAGCTGCGCGACCACGGCGTGGACCTGCTGGACGTCTCCTCCGGCGGCAACGCCCCGGGCGTGCGCATCCCGACCGGTCCCGGCTATCAGGTGCCCTTCGCCGCCCGCGTCAGGGCGGAAACCGGGCTGCCGGTGGCCGCCGTCGGGCTGATCACCGAGCCGGAGCAGGCGGCGAAGATCGTCTCCGGCGGCGAGGCGGACGCGGTGCTGCTCGGCCGCCAGCTCCTGCGCGAGCCGTACTGGCCGCAGCGCGCCGCCCGCGAGCTGGGCCTGCCGCTCACCGGCGTCCCGGACCAGTACCGCAGGGCGCACTGAACGGGCCCGGCGGCGTGCGGGGACGGCCGGAGCGCCGCCGTTTTCCGGACCGGCGAGACCCGCGCGCCGCGCGGCCAGTAGGGTGACGGACCGTGGCAGCACGACCATTGAACGAAATCGTCGAGCCGGGCTGGGCGACCGCGCTAACCCCGGTGGCCGACCGGATCACCGCCATGGGCGCCTTCCTGCGGTCCGAGATCGCCGAGGGGCGCACCTATCTGCCCGCCGGACCGCATGTGCTGAGAGCGTTTCAGCAGCCCTTCGAGGAGGTGCGGGTGCTGATCGTCGGTCAGGACCCGTACCCCACGCCGGGACACGCCGTCGGGCTGAGCTTCTCGGTGGCGCCCGACGTCCGCCCCCTGCCGGGCAGCCTGGAGAACATCTTCCGCGAGCTCAACACGGACCTGGGGCTGCCCCGCCCGTCCAACGGCGACCTGACCCCGTGGACCGAGCAGGGGGTGCTCCTGCTCAACCGCGCGCTGACCACCGCGCCGCGCCGCCCGGGCGCCCACCGCGGCAAGGGCTGGGAAGAGGTCACGGAGCAGGCCATCCGCGCCCTGGCCGCCCGCGGCAAGCCGATGGTGGCGATCCTGTGGGGCCGGGACGCACGCGGGCTGCGGCCCATGCTCGGGCCGGTGCCCACGGTGGAGTCGGCGCACCCCTCCCCCATGTCCGCCGACCGCGGCTTCTTCGGCTCCCGGCCCTTCAGCCGGGCCAACGCCCTGCTGGAGGAGCAGGGCGTCGCCGCCGTGGACTGGAAGCTGCCGTGACGTCCGCGCCCGGGCCGGGGCCGGCCTGGGTGCTCGGAGTCGACTCCGGCGGCTCGGGACTGCGCGTCGCGCTGGCCCGCGCGGACGCCGGCGGCGCACCGGCGCGGCACTCCGAGGCGGCGGTGAACGAACCGGTGCGCACGGGGAGTTCGGGCATCGACGCCGGACACCTGCGGGAGCTGCTGATGCCCGCGGCCCGCGCCTTGCTGGCGGACGCCGGGGGCGGCCGGGTGGTGGCGGTGTGCGTGGGCGCGGCCGGCATGGCCACGCTCGGCGGCCAGTTGCGGGCCGAATTGCCCGACGCGGTGGCCGCCGACCTCGGCACGCGGCGCCTGGCGCTGGCCGCCGACGCGGTGACCGGCTACGCGGGCGCGCTGGGGAATCGGCCCGGCGCCGTCGTGGCGGCCGGCACGGGCATGATCGCGCTGGGCACGGACCTGTCCGGCTGGCGCCGCGCGGACGGCTGGGGCCACCTGCTGGGCGACTGCGGCGGCGGGGCCTGGATCGGCCGGGCCGGGCTGGAGGCGGCGCTGCGCGCCCACGACGGCCGCGAGGGCGGCTCGCCCGCCCTGCTGGCGCGCGCCGAGGCGGTGTTCGGGCCCGTGACCGGGCTCCCCCGGGCGCTGTATCCGCGCACCGACCGGCCCGCCGTGCTGGCGTCCTTCGCGCTCGAGGTGGCGCGTTGCGCGACGGACACGCCGGCCGATCCCGTGGCCGCCGGCATCCTGGCGGGCGCCGCCCGGGAGATCGCCCGGACCGCCGCGGCCGTCTGCCCGGCGGCGGCCGGCTCCGAAGTGGCGCTGACCGGCGGCCTGTTCCGGATGGGCGAACCGCTGCTGGCGCCGGTGCGCGCCGAGTTGGCCCGGCGCCTGCCGCACGCCGCCCTCGTGCCCGCCGCCGGCGAGCCGCTGGACGGCGCGCTGCTCATCGCGGCCGGGCTCGCCCGGGGCGCGCCCGGGCTGCCGCGCGACCCGGCGCTGCTGCACGTCGCGGAGGAAACGGCGCGTGGACCCGCGTAGCGCGGCGCGGACCGGCGTACGGACCGGCCCGGGCCCGCGTAAAGAGTCGGCCAAAGGGCTCACACCGACGCGCGGGATATTTCGGGACAGAAGCGGACTGTAGCCCCCCGGGCGAACAGCCAAGCACATCAAGGCATTAACATGCGGCGACATGAGCTCCCCCACTGGGCCCTCATCCGGCCTCCCCGTACGAATGCCGCGCCCCCGGCAGCCCGGCCGCCACCGTCGGCCGGAGCCCGTCTCCGCGCCCGAGGGCGCGCCCGCGCTGGTGCTCGCCGTGCCCGGGAGCCCCTCGGTGGAGAGCCGCGGGCTGGCCGAGGAAGTGGTCAGCATCGCGCGTTCCGAGCTGCCCGGGCTGGACGCGCGGGTGGGTTTCGTGGAGAGCGACGGCACGGACGAGGAATTCCCCTCCCTGGGCCAGGTGCTCGCCTCGGCCGAGGCCCAGGACGGCGACTCCGCGCCCGCCGAGGGCGGCCCCGCGGCGGTTGTGGTGCCCCTGCTGGCGAGCCCGGACAGCACTTACCTCGAGGTGATACGAGAGGCCGTGGGCGCCGGCGGCGCCACCGCCCGGCTGACCGATGTGCTGGGCCCGCACCCGCTGCTCGCCGAGGCCGTGCACGTGCGGCTGTCCGAGGCGGGCCTCGCCCGCGCGGACCGGGCGCGGCTGTTCACCGTCGCGACCGCCGCGGACGGGATCGTGCTGGCCACCGTCGGTGGCGCCGAGGCGGTGCAGGCCGCCGGGATCACCGGGATGCTCCTGTCCGCCCGGCTGGCCGTGCCGGTGCTGGCCGCGGCGCTCGACGAGGAGGACTCGATCGCCGAGACCGCCCGGCGGCTGACCGAGGCCGGCTCCCAGCAACTGGCGCTCGCGCCCTGCCTGATCGGCCCCGAGCTGCCCGAGGGGCTGCTGGTCGCGGGCGCCGAGGCGGCGGACTGCCCGGCCGCCGAGCCGCTGGGCGCGTACCCGGCCGTGGGCAGGCTGGTCCTCTCCGCGTACATGGCGGAGGTCGGCATCACCCCGCCGCGCTCCTCCCAGGGCACGCCCGTCCGCTGACCCCTTGGCCCGGCGCGGCGGAACGCGGCGGCGGGCCGGGCGCGGCAAGTCGTCGCCCTCCGCCGAGGGCCGCAGCGAAAGGCCGTCGATGACAGCGCGGTTGACCCTGGTGTGGGCCCGGGAGCCCCTGCCGGCCGACGGGCCGAGCGTCTTCCTGGCCGGGCCGACGCCGCGTTCCGCCGACGTGCCCTCGTGGCGCCCCGACGCGGTGGCGGAGCTGGACACGCGGTGGCCGGGGCCGACGCCGCTGACCGTGCTCCTCCCCGAGTCCCGGGAGGGCAGCCGGGCCGCGGACTACGACGACCAGTTCGCCTGGGAGATGTCGGCCCGCGCCGCCGCCACCGCGATCCTGTACTGGATCCCGCGCGACCTGCGCACGCTGCCGGGCTTCACGACCAACGTCGAGTTCGGCCAGGACGTCACCACCGGCCGCGCCGTGCTGGGCGCGCCACCCGACTGCCCCAACCCCGAGCGCAACCGCTACCTGATCCACCTCGCCCGGCACCACGGCGTCCCGGTGAGCGACACCCTCGCCGGCACCGTTACGGCGGCACTGGCGATCGTCGCCGCGGGCCGGGGCGAGCAAGCCGGATAACCTCGGTCGCCGGCGTGCGCAGCGCGCTGCCCGCCGGCCGAGGCAGGCGATGCCGGGCGTGAAGTACCGCCGCCGACAGCCGACTTGAGGTGGCTCGCCGGACGTTGGCCCCGGTCGCCGATGCCGTTGCCGCACCGAACTGACCTGCCGCGTGGACCCGTTGGGGCCACGCGCCGGGCGACGACACGAACCGGCACGTCCGCACCGGCCCGCCGCCGAGTCCCGTCGCGCACCTTCCCGAGCGGCCCGCCGGGCATTAGCATCTGCCGCGACGATTTGGGAGCGCTCCCATAAACCCGACTCGTCCGGCTCCACCGCTCGGACCGGGCGGGCGGAGCCCAGCCCCCCCCCATCGCAGGAAGGATCCCGACATGCGCGCGTCCCCCAGGCGTCCGGAGAGACGATCCCCGCTCTTGTTCGCGGTGTGCACGGTGGTGCTCGCGGTCGCGACCGCCCTCCTGCCGTCCGGCGCGGCGCTGGCCGGCACCACCACCGCCGCGTCGGCCGACCCGGTGACGGTGGTGTCCGGCACGTTCGAGGACGGGACCACGCAGGGCTGGGCGGCGCGCGGGGGTGAGACGGTCGAGGCCGGCACGACGGTGGCGCACGGCGGCACCGGCAGCCTCGCCGTGACGGGCCGCACCGGCACCTGGCAGGGGCCGATCCTGGACGTGACGGACACCCTCGCCGAGGGCACGCGGTACTCGGTCTCGGTCTGGGTGCGGCTGGCCGACGGCGCCACGCCGGACGTCGCCCGGCTCAGCGTCGAGCGCCGCCTCGACGGGGCCGCCTCCTACCAGACGCTCGGCAGCGCCCAGGCGACCGCCGACGGCTGGGTGGAGCTCACCGGCAGCTACCTGCGGACGAGCGAGGCGGACTATGTGGGCCTGTACGTGGAAACGGCCAGCGTCACGGCCGGGTTCTTCATCGACGACGTCATCGTCTCCCATGTCCCCGAGACGCCGATCCAGACCGACATCCCCTCGCTCAAGGAGGTGTTCACCGAGTTCCCGCTCGGCGTCGCCCTCTCTCCGGAAAGTCTGTACGGCGAGCGGGCCCGGCTGGCGGCCAAGCACTTCAACTCGGTGACGCCGGGCAACGCGCTCAAGTGGGACGCGACCGAGCCGAGGGAGGGCGCGTTCCAGTTCACCGACGCGGACCGGATCGTTCAGTTCGCCGCCGAGAACGGCATGGCCGTGCGCGGGCACACCCTCGTGTGGCACCAGCAGACGCCGGACTGGGTGTTCCGGGACGCGGCGGGCGACGTCATGACGCCGACGCCGGAGAACAAGGAACTGCTGCTGTCCCGCCTGGAGGCGCACATCCGCGGCGTCGCGGGCCGTTACGGCGACGACATCGGCGTGTGGGACGTGGTCAACGAGGTCATCGACGAGAACCAGGCGGACGGCATGCGGCGCAGCATGTGGTACCAGATCACCGGACTGGACTACATCCGCACCGCGTTCCGCGTGGCACACGAAGTGGCCCCGAACGCCCGGCTGTTCATCAACGACTACAACACCAACGTCCCCGCCAAGCGCGACGCGCTGTTCGGCCTGGTGAGCCAGTTGCGGAGCGAGGGGGTGCCCATTCACGGCGTCGGGCACCAGATGCACGTCAACGTCGAATGGCCGTCGGTCGCGGAGACCGAGGCGATGCTCCAGAAGTTCATCCCGCTGGGGGTGGAGCAGCAGATCACCGAACTGGACGTGTCCATCTACACCAACTCGGGCGAGTCGTTCCCGACCCCGCCGGCGGACCGCCTGCTGGCCCAGGCCCACAAGTACCGGGAGATGTTCGGGCTGTTCACCGAGTACGCGGAGCACATCACCTCGGTCACGGTGTGGGGACTCGACGACGACTCAACGTGGCTCGACGGGGGTTCGCTGGGGCGTGACGACGCGCCCATGCTGTTCGACGACCAGCTCCAGGCGAAGTCGGCCTACTGGGCCGTGGTCGATCCCAACTGGTCGGGCACGGCCGAACCGTCGAGCGGGTGCCGGGTCGCGTACCAGGTCGTCAACGAGTGGCCGGGCGGTTTCGAGGGCCGGGTCACGGTGACCAACACCTCGCCGTCCCCGCTCGCCGGCTGGAACCTGACCTGGTCGCTCGCCCAGGGGCAGGAGATCGCCCGGCTCTGGAACGGGGTGGTCAGCCGGAACGGCTCGGCGGTCTCCGTCCGCAACACCTCGTGGAACGGCACCCTGGCCGCGGACTCCGCCGTGACGTTCGGCTTCCTCGGGTCGTGGTCGGGAGCGAATCCGCGTCCCACCTACTTCACCCTGAACGGCGGCGCCTGCACGACGGCCTGAGCCGGCGGGCACGCGCCGAGGGGCCTTGGGGAGGGACGGAGCGGCAAATGCCGTGCCGTCCCTCCCGCGCTGTGTGGCACGGGCCGGGCCCCGGCGCGGGGCCGGGAGACCGCGAGCGCGGTCCTCAACGGGTGAGCACCGCAGCCGACGACGCCACCGTCCCGCTCGTGGAATCGCGGCGGAGTACGGAACTCCCTGACCATGGCGCGGACATGGCTCGCTAGCATGCAGGTGTGGCGTGATCTCCCGGCGGCCCCATGGGGCCGCGGCGCGAATCCGGCGTCGCCGTCGGCGTGCGGCGACGTGTCCGTCGTGTTCTCATCAGGAGATCCGTTCCCCATGACACCCGACATCGCTCCCGACTCGTTCTCCGGGGCCGACCGTAACGACGCGCGGACCGCCCGTCTGATCCTCGCCGACGCCCATCGGGCGCACGGCACCCGGTTCCGCCCGGTGCGTCCCCTGCGCGGCGGCTTCCAGTCCGGCGCATGGCTGGTGCGCGCGGCCGACGGCGCGGGCGGACTCGCCGTCCTCAAGTGGTCTCCCGACTCGAACGGGGCGGCGCGGATCCTGCGGGCCGCACGCGCGGTGGAGCGTGCCAGGGCGGCCGGCTACCCCACTCCCGGCTGGCTGGTCGCCGGTGTCGCCCAGTCGGGACTGCCGTACCACATCCAGCAGTTCGTTCCCGGGGCCTCGGCCGAACGGCTCACGGCGGAGGCCGCCGAACGGCTCGTCCCCGTGCTGGAGAGCCAGCGCGGCATCGACCCCGATCCGGGACACTGCTGGTCGCGCTACACCCGGGACCGGCTGGCCGGCGGCCTGGGCGGCATCCGGCAGGCGCTGGCCACGGGCCCCGAGGGGCGCCGGTTCGTCGCGGCCGTCGACGCGCTGCTGGCGGCCCACGAGGACTCCGGACTGCCGACGGGCGACCTGGTGCACGGTGACTTCCGGCTCCAGAACATCCTGTTCCGGTCCGGGCGGGTGGCCGCGGTCGTGGACGCGGAGGCGCTGGGCAGCGGCACACGCGCGTTCGACTACGCCACCCTGCTGACCGTGGACGATGTGGACCCGGCCGGCTGGGACATCATCCGCGCCGCCGGCGAACGGGTCGCCGGCCCGGGTGTCCTCGCGCGTTCCTTCGCGCTGGCCGCCGTGGAGCTCGCGGGTTTCGTCAGCGCCCGCGGGCCCGGACGGCTGCCCGTCATCATCGGCCCGCTGACGCGGCGGGCCATGGCACTCCGCCCCCGGGCCCCGGGGTGAACGGCCAGGTCACGCGGCCGGGGCGGCGGATCGCCGCCGGGGGGGGTCAGAGAACGACGTCGGGGAGCCAGTCCACCGTCAGGATGCGGGCGATCTGGTGTCGTCTCGACTCGATCATGTACTCGACGACGCCGTACACCTCGGCCTCGTCCTCGACGGCGGCCCGCCGCAGCGTGTCGGCCCACGGGTAGGACAAGGGCCAACCGGCCTGGTCGGCCTGCCACTTCAGGGTGCGGATCAGGGCGCGAAGCGCGTCCCACGGAGGGCCCTCGTGCTTGGCGAGCTGTTCTTCGAGGCCGGGGTCGCCGTAGACGTCCCAACGGGTCACGCGGCGTCCCCGATGCGCCGCCAGGGGCCCTCGCCGTACGCGGCTTCGGCGTACTGGTCGGCGCGGTCGGGGCGCCGGGAGAGCCGCCCGCACGACCACCATCTGCGCAGGACCCGCCGCCGCGTCTCCTCGTCCGGCGCCTGGTCGATCTCCTCCCGCGCACGGTCCCGGTCGCCCAGGTCCTGCATGGCGATGATCTCCTCGGCCGACGGCATCTCGACGGCCGGCTCGGGGCTCGGGCTCATCAGCGCCTCCTTCGACTGCGTCCTTCCGCAGCGTAGCGGTTCTCACGGCGGACGGCTGCCGCGCGCCCGAATCCGCCGCCCTCCGGCGGAGACCCGGGTGATACTCGGTCGGCACACCGTTCCGGACGTCTCAGTGAGGAGCAGCGCCCGAGGTGCGTCCCCCAGAAGCCGAGAACGTGACCTGCGTCACAGGAACCGATCAGGGTGTCGGGACACATCCGGGCGTGGAGACAACGCTGCACCAACGCGTGAGGTCGGGAGACCTCGACGCCTTCGACGAGATATACGACGCCAACGTGCGCGTCCTGTTCGCGCACGCCCTGCGCGCCACCGGTGACCGGCATCAGGCCGAGGACATCGTGTCGCTGACCTTTCTGGAGGCGTGGCGGCTGCGGGACAAGCTGCGCGGCGAGGTGCTCAGCGTACGGTCCTGGCTGCTCGGCATCGCGACCAACGTGCTGCGCAACACCGCCAGATCCGCCCGCCGGCACCGGGCCGCGCTCTCGCGCCTGCCGCCTCGCGCCGCGGCGCCCGACATCGCCGACGAGGTCGTCGGCCGTATTGCCGACACCGAGGAACTGGCCGCGGCGTTACGGGCGTTGGACAAGCTTCGCCGCAAGGAGCGTGAGGTGTTCGCGCTGTGCGTGTGGTCCGGGCTGAGCTACGCCGAGGCCGCCGCCGCACTCGGCGTGCCGGTCGGCACCGTGCGTTCCCGGTTGTCCCGGGCCCGCGCCCGCCTCCAGCAGCTCACGCGGCACGAGCTGCGGGAGGCCCGTTCCGGCGGTGGCGCGGCAACGGAACCCCCTGCCACGAAAGGACACATATCCGGCAGCCGCCCGCACGCGGCCCCGTCAACGGAGGGGAAGATCCGATGAGTTCGATGCCCAAGGACCGGCCCGACGTCGCGGAGCTGATCGGGCTGCTGCCGGATCCGGCTCCGGACGACGCCGGCCTGAACCCCGAGCGGCAGGCGCTGCTCAGGAGCGCCCTGCGGCAGGAGTACCGCCGCCCGACCCCGGCCCGGAGCCGTTCACGCCGGCGCCTGACGCTGGTCCTCGCGCCCTCGGCCGCCGCCTGCGCCTTGGCGATCACGGCGGGCCTGACCTCCATCGGCTCCCTCGGCGGCGATCCCCCCGGGAACGAGCAGGAGGCCGACCCGACCGCCGCGCAGCTCCTCGAACGGGCCGCGCTCACCGCCGCCCGCGCCCCGCAGGTGTCCCCGGCCGACGACCAGTACATCTATGGCGAGACCACCGGCTTCACCACCGGTCAGGTCCAGGACGGAGACTCGTTCACCACCGAGCGCCAGGAGGTCCACGGCGAGATGTGGGCCTCGGTGGACGGCAGCGGACCCACCCTGGAACGCGACGAGTACAGTGACGACTGGATACCGGCCCCGGACCCCCCTTCGTTGTCCAGGCCCACCTACCGGCTGCTGGAGACCCTGCCCACCGACCCCGACGTCCTGCTGGAGCAGATCTACGCCGAGGCCGGGCGCCAGTACGGCGAGGGCAGCGAGAACCCGCTGGAACCGGACCAGGGCGCCTTCGAGATCATCGGCCGTCTGCTGTCCGGCGGCGTGCTCCCCACGGAGACCGCCGCCACCCTCTACCGCGCCGCCGCCGACATCCCCGGCGTCGTCACGCTGCCGGACACCGAGGACGCGATGGGCCGCGAGGGAGTGGCCGTGGCCCGGGAGCACGCCGGCTGGCGCACGGAGTGGATCCTCGACGAGGACACCACCCGGCTGCTGGGGCTGCGCACCATCGTCACCGAGTCGGGCCCGTTCGGTGAGGCCGGCACGGTCTACGACTCCATCGCCATCTCCCGCGTCGGCATCGTCGACGAACCCGGCCGGCGCCCGACCGCGGCGGAGTCCGGTCCCGACACCGGCGCGGTCAGCGGCACCTGACCCTCACCCGTGTGGTGCCGGGCCCATTTCCCGGGCCCGGCACCGACGTTCACCCGCGCCTCCCCCGGCGTTGACCACCGATGCGTGGCCGTCGGCCACCATCCGCGTCATGAAACCCCCAAGACTCACGGTGCTCTCCGCCGCGACCGTGCTCGGCGTCACCGCCCTGGCCCCGGCCGCAGCCGAAGGGCGGCATCCCGGCCAGGACGGGCCCGCCGAGCTCGCCCTGACCCTGCTGGGCCGGTACGAGACGGGCGCCTTCGACGAGGGCGCGGCGGAGATCACCGCTCACGACCCCGACACCCAGCGGGTGTTCACCGTCAACGCCGAGCGCGGCACCGTCGACGTTCTCGACATCAGCCGCCCCGCCGAGCCGCGCGAGGTGGCCGAGCTGACCACGCCCGGCGCGAACAGCGTGGCGGTCAGCGGCGGCCTGGTGGCGGTGGCTCAGGAGGCGGCGGACAAGACGGCCCCCGGCACCGTCTCGGTCTTCCGCGCCACGAACGGCCGGCTGCTGGAGACCGTCACCGTGGGCGCGTTGCCGGACGCCCTCGCGTTCACCCCCGATGGCCGCCGGATCGTGGTGGTGAACGAGGGCGAGCCGTCCTCCTACTGCGCCGACGCGCCGGAGGGCGCGGACCCCGAGGGCGCGGTCAGCGTCATCACCCTCGACCGCGGCCGGGGCGACGGCACGCTGGACGGCGCCAGGGTGCGCACCGCGGACTTCCGCGCGTGGAACGGGCGCGAGGACGAACTGCGCGCCCTCGGCGGCCGTTCGCTCTCGGTCCTCGACAGCCGTGGCACCGTCGTGTGGGACTCCGGCGACGATCTGGAGCGGCTGATCGCCGAGCGCCACCCGGACGACTTCAACACGGACAACTCCGAGAACGCCCCCGACTCGCGCAGCGACAACAAGGGCCCGGAACCGGAAGGCGTCACCGTCGGCACGGTGGACGGCACCACCTACGCCTTCGCGGGCCTGGAACGCGTCGGCGGAGTCGTCGTCCACGACCTCACCGACCCGCGCGAGCCGCGGCTCGCCGGCTACGTCAACTCCCGTGATTTCGCGGGCGATCCGGAGACCGGCACCGCGGGCGACCTCGGGCCGGAGGGACTGACGTTCATACCGGCCGCCGACAGCCCGAACGGGGAGCCGCTGCTGGTTGTGGGCAACGAGGTCAGCGGCAGCACGGCCATTTACCGGATCGGCTGACGGCCACCGCGCCAACTCGCGCCCCGGGACCCGGGAACGCAAGCCGAATCGTCACTCACCCGTCATCGCGGGAACCTGCCCAGGGCCGCCCACGGCCACCCCGGGGTCGCATAGTCGTGCCGGTTTCCGCCCTCCGTCAGCAGCAGAAAGGCGTCACGTGCCGGGTCCCTCAAGATTCCCCCGATTCCTCAGGCCGCGACTGCGCGGGCCCGTGGCGGCCGTGCTCGCCGCGGCCTCGGTGGCGGCGCTCGCCGTCGCCTCGCCCGCGTCCGCCACCGGCAACGCGCACGGTCAGCACCGTTTCGATCTCCAGGCCCACCGCGGTGGCCTCGGACTCGTCGTGGAGTCCACGCTGCCCGCCTTCGCCAACGCGCTCGAACTGGGCGTCAGCACCCTCGAACTCGACGTGCAGATCACCCGGGACGGCGAGGCGGTCGTCACCCACGACCGGCGAATCTCCGCCGCCAAGTGCCGCGACACCGGACCGGCGTTCGCCGGCGACCCGCAGTATCCCTATGTCGGCAAGTACATCGTGGGCCTCACCCTCGCCCAGGTGCGCACCCTGGACTGCGGCTCCCAGACCCTGCCGCAGTACCCCGGTCAGCGGCCCAGCCCCGGCGAGCGGATGCCGCTGCTCTCCGAGGTGTTCGACCTCGTCGACCGATACCGGGCCCACGGCGTGCGGCTGAACATCGAGACCAAGGTCGAGGCCGGCGCGCCGCACGAGACGGCGCCGCGCGAGCAGTTCGTCCAGGTCGTGGCGCAGGAGGTCCGCCGGGCCCGGATGCTGCGCCAGGTCACGATCCAGAGCTTCGACTGGGGCGCGCTGATGCGGATGCGGGATGTAGAGCCGCGCCTGCCGATCGTCGCGCTGACCAACGGCCAGTCGTTCCTCCAGGTGGGCCAGCCCGGCGCGTCGCCCTGGCTGGGCGGCATCGACATCGACGACTTCGGCGGCAGCCTGGTGGCCGCGGCGCGGTCCTTCGGCGCGGACGCGATCTCCCCGGTCCACGGCGACCCGCAGAACGGCCAGGTGGGCGATCCGGGTTATGTGCCGTATGTCACCGAGGAGCTGGTCGACGAGGCGCACGCCGCCGGGATGCTGGTGATCCCCTGGACGGTCAACGACCGGGCGACGATGCACAAGCTGATCGACGACGGAGTGGACGGCATCATCACCGACTACCCGGACCGGCTGCGCACGGTCATGGCCGAGCGCGGCTTCCGGCTCCCCCGGGCCTACCAGGAGCGGCCCGGCCGCCCCGCCTGACGCGGCGAGGACCGGCCCCGCGGCACTCCGGCCCGGGGCCGGTCACCACGCCTCGCGACCACCGGCGGTAGGCTTCCCGGATCGCGGGCGGCGGCGATTCGTTCCGCGCGGGGACAAGGGCGGTGCATGGTGGCACGCACTCCGGCGGAACAGGCTCTGGCGCGCTCCTTCACCAGTGGCGGCACGAGA
This sequence comes from Streptomyces litchfieldiae, assembly GCF_031845365.1. Taxonomy (NCBI): domain Bacteria; kingdom Bacillati; phylum Actinomycetota; class Actinomycetes; order Kitasatosporales; family Streptomycetaceae; genus Streptomyces; species Streptomyces litchfieldiae. The sequence goes on along the minus strand of NZ_JAVREL010000028.1, from coordinate 26,574 downwards.
TTCGACATCTCGGACCTGGTGATCGACCACCACCCGAACCGCGATGTGACGTTGACATACCGGCTGGCCGTCGTGCGCCCGGGCCTCCGGGAGGAACGGTGGGAAGTCACGCTTCCCTGGCGCGACAAGTCCTTTGTCGACGTGTTGACTTCCCCCGCTCCCGAGCCCGACCGGCTGAGCATGCTGGTGACCCTGGTCACCGGCCTGGTCGAGGAGTGGTGGGACACGAAGGGGCACAACCGGCGATCGGCGAAGATGGGCCGCCGCCTCCCCTGAACGACCGCGGCCGGCCCCTGGCCACGGGGCCATCTGCCGTCCGGTTGACTTGGAGCGCGCTCCAACGCCTAGCGTCCTGGGCAGACGGTTCCGAGCCCAGGAGGCAGCAGAATGACCAACATCCCCACCCGGCATCTCGGCGAACTGGCGGTCTCCGCCCAGGGTTTGGGGTGCATGGGCATGAGTCACGGCTACGGCGCCGCGGACGACACGGAGTCGATCGCGACGCTGCGGCACGCCCTCGATCTCGGGGTGACCTTCCTGGACACCTCCGACTTCTACGGCGCCGGACACAACGAGGAGCTGATCGGGCGGGCCATCGCGGGGCACCGCGACGAGGTGGTGCTGGCCACGAAGTTCGGCTTCGCCAACCGGCTGGGTGAGCCGACCCGGATCCGCGGCGACGCCGCCCATGTGCGGCAGGCGTGCGAGGCGTCGCTGCGCCGGCTCGGGGTCGACCACATCGACCTCTACTACCAGCACCGGGTCGATCCCCAGGTGCCGATCGAGGAGACCGTCGGCGCGATGGCCGAGCTGGTGCGGGCCGGGAAGGTCCGCCACCTCGGGCTGTCGGAGGCCGGCGCGGGGACCATCCGGCGGGCGCACGCGGTGCACCCGATCGCCGCGTTGCAGAGCGAGTGGTCGCTGTGGACCCGCGACCTGGAGGCGGAGATCGCCCCGGTCTGCCGCGAACTCGGCATCGGCCTGGTCCCGTTCTCCCCGCTCGGGCGCGGCTTCCTGACCGGCCGCTACAGCTCGGTCGAAGGGCTGGCGGAGACCGACATACGGCGGAGCCAGCCGCGTTTCGCCGACGGCAACCTCGAACGGAACCTGGCGATCGTCGCGAAGCTGAACGAGCTGGCCGCGGCGAAGGGCGTCACCGCCGGCCAGCTCGCCCTGGCCTGGGTGCAGCACCGGGGCGACGACGTGGTGCCGATCCCCGGCACCCGGCGGCAGCGGTACCTGGAGGAGAACGTCGCGGCCCTGGCCGTCGAGCTGTCACACGAGGACCTCGCCGCGATCGAGGCCGCCGCCCCGCCCGGGCAGATCGCCGGCACGCGCTACGACGCGACCAGCCTCATTTATGTCAACGGCTGACCCCGCCACCGGACCTGCCGGCGGCGCCGGTCTGGCTCGGTGAGAACGGGTAGATGTCCAGCCTTGGCGGCGCCGGAGGTCATGCTGCCGGAGTGGCCGAAGACGCGGCGGTCGGACACGACCGCGTCGACGAAGCCGTAGCCGTAGTGGCGGAGTCGGCTGGGCCGGGGGCGGGGACCTCGGCCATCTTGCCGCTGGTGACCAGGGCGGCCATCGCCGGGGGCAGCGGGGTGCCGCCGGTCAGGGTCCGCGCGAACCGCAGCAGGTCGGTGGCCGTGGCGCACAGGCCGCCGTCGGGTCCCCCGACGAACGGGGTGTGGCGGAACGCGTCGGTGGTGGTGTGCTCCACCCGCTCCCCGGTCGGGGTGGTCTGGTAGGGGCGGGCGATCGTGTCGTCGGACAGGCGTTCCGTCTTGGTGAAGAAGCCGCCGCCGGTCATCCCGGCCGGTTCCGGCACGTGCCGGCGCACCTACGATCGCGTCCAGGACCTAGAAGTTGTGGTTGCTGTAGCCGAAGCGGGCGCTGGGGGTGCACTCCTGCCGGGCGGCTGGGGCCTGGGCCAGTCCGTCGGCCCAGGCCGCCTCGACACTGTCCGGCGCGGGCGGCGCGCCGGGCGGCAGGGACTCGGGGGCGCCGCCGAACCTCGAGGTGTGGGTGAGCAGTTGGTGCACGGTGACCTGCTCGGCGGCCTCCGGCCGGAAGCCGTCCAGCCGGGTGCCGAGCGGCTGCCGTGCGAGCGGGCCAGCACGGTGTGCCCGTCGCGGGCGACGAGGACGGTGCCGGAGAACTCGTCCCGGGCGTGCTGGGCCACTCGGCTGTCAGGAACCTGGTGGAATCTGGGTCTCCGCCAAGAGGCCCCGCGCTCAAATTCAAGTGCTCCGCCGGGAGTTCGCCGATACGCTGGCGTAGCCGCGAAGCGAAGTCCGGGGTTACTTCTTCCCTGATAAGGAAACCAGCACCCTCGGGCACCGGGAACTCGCAGCACCTTGAGGAAAGTCAACTTCATACGGGTGGGACGCGAAGCGCAGCGCGGAGTTACTTCGACTGTGGATCGAGTGGATGCGGGTTCGAATCCCGCCGCCGGCTCCGGTGCCGGCGTAGCTCAACTGGCAGAGCACTTACGTGCCTTCGCGCGTCAGGTACTCGCGTTCCTCCCGTGTGAAGTTGATTCGACTCGCCCGGTCGCGCAGCGGTCGGGCCGACCACCGCAGCGGCGTCACGAAGCGAGATGCGAGGATACTTCGGGTTCGACTCCTGTTGGGCCCACCTCATGGGCCCAATCGCCTGAATGGGCAGGCGTTTCCCCGCATAACAGGTACTCGTGACGCCCGCGGTTCGCTCGTCGGCCCGAGAAGCATTCGTTTTTTCACGAGGGCAGATTCATGGGCAAGTTCACCTCCGGGACCACCGCGCCGACTTCTCCCGTGACAACGGCCGGGCTCACCACGACATTTGAGGGCGGCGCCGCGTTCACCCGCGATGCCAAGAGCGACCTCTTCCTTTTCGCCGCCGTCAACATGGTGGGCGAGGACACGTTCTACGAGGGCGCGAGCGGCCGCGACGCGCGATTCCGCGCGCTCGTGCACGCCGTGACGAAGGAAGACCCCGACTGGGTCGCGCGGTTCGTGCCGTACCTGCGCGGCGAGATGAACATGCGGTCGGCCGCGATCGTCATGGCCGCCGAGTCCGCGCTCGCCCGCCGGGGCGGCACCGACCGGCCCGCGGCCATTCCCGTGCGCGCCATGGTCGCCGGCGCCCTGCGGCGCGCCGACGAGCCCGCGGAGTTCATCGCCTACTGGAAGCACCGCACCGGAAAGACCACGCTGCCCGGCGGCGTTCAGCGAGGGGTTGGCGACGCGGTGGCCCGGCTGTACACCGAGCGGGCCGCGCTGAAGTACGACGGCGTGAACGCGGCGTGGCGCATGGCGGACGTGGTGGCCCTGGCCAAGCCGACCCCGGCGGGGCCGTGGCAGGCGGACCTGTTCGACTTCCTCGCCGACCGGCGGTGGAAGCGGGACACCGTTCGCGTCAGTGAGCGGCTGCCGGTGCTGACCGCCTACCAGGCGGCCAAGGCGATGCCGCCGGATCGGCGGCGCGCGTGGTTCCTGGCCGACCCGGCGCGGCTGGGCGCGGCGGGCATGACGTGGGAGGAGTTCTCCAGCCTCGGCGGGATGGACGCGGCGGCGTGGGCGGCGATGGTGCCGCACATGGGCCTGATGGCGCTGACCAGGAACCTGCGGAACTTCGACGAGGCGGGCGTGCCCGACTCCGTCGCGGCGCGGATCCGCGAGCGCCTGGCCGACCCCGCGGAGGTGCGCCGCTCGCGGCAGTTCCCGTACCGGTTCCTGTCGGCGTACCGGACCGCGCCGTCGCTGCGCTGGGGCCAGGCCCTGGAGCAGGCCCTGGCGGCGTCCACGGCGAACATCCCGGCGCTGCCGGGGCGCACGCTTGTCCTGGTGGACACCTCGGCGTCGATGACCAGCGCGGTGTCGGCGAAGAGCCGGGTGCGGCACGTGGACATCGGCGCGCTGTTCGGCGTGGCGCTGGCCGCGCGGGGCTGCGCGGTCGACCTGGTCGGCTACGCCGACGGCACCTTCCGGCACAAGCCGACCCGGGGCGGGAGCGTGCTGCGGCAGGCGGAGGCGTTCTGCGACCGGATCGGCGAGGTCGGGCACGGCACGCAGACCGTCGCGGCGCTCAAGTCGGCCTACCGGGGGCACGACCGAGTGGTGATCGTCTCCGACATGCAGGCGTTCCACTTCCCCGGCTACGGGACGTACGGGCGCGGGATGTCGGTGTCGGAGGCCGTACCGGCCACGGTGCCGATGTTCGGGGTGAACACCACCGGCTACGCGGCAGCGGCCATCGACACCGCCCAGCCGCACCGCTACGAGATCGCCGGGTTCAGCGACAAGCTGTTCACGATGGTCGACCTGCTCAGCCGGGGCCGGAACGCCCCCTGGCCCTGGGAGAGTTGAGGCACCACTCCCCTTCCCGTGACCGGGGATGGACCTCCTCGCGGCGACCGGCGCCCGGACGACGTCTCAGGAACCGCGCTCGCCGCGCGGAGGCGCGGTGCTGTCGCGGACGACGAGTTCGGTGGCGAGTTCCACCCGGCTCTGGGCCAGCGGCTGCCCCTGGGCCAGCTTGACCACCATGGTGGCGGCGGTGGCGGCCATCTCGGTGAGCGGCTGGTGAACCGTGGTCAGGGGCGGGACGGTCCACCGCGCCGGGCGCAGGTCGTCGAAGCCGACGACGCTCAGGTCGTCGGGTATTCGCAGTCCGGCCTCCGCCGCGGCCCGGTACACGCCGAGCGCCAGCGCGTCGTTGCAGGCGAACACGGCGGTGGGCGGGTCGGGCAGGCGCAGCAGCTCCCGCGCGTGCCTGAGGCCCTCCTCGGACCGGTAGTCACCGAGGCGGACGAGCACCGGGTCCACGGGCACGCCCGCGGTGTCCATCGCCGTCCGGTAGCCGTCCACCCGGGCGCGGCTGGCGAGGGCGTGTTCGGGGCCGGTGATGACGGCGATGCGCCGGTGCCCGAGTTGGAGAAGGTGCCGGGTGGCCGAGAGCCCGCCGCTCCAGTTGCTCGCGCCGACCGACGGGGAGGCGTGGGCCGGCTCCCCGTTGGGGTCGACGAGGACGAACGGGATGCCGCGGCTGCGCAGTTGACCGCTCTGGGTGTCGGTGAGGACGGAATACACCTCGATGATGCCGGTCGGGCGCCGGTAGAGGACGTCCTCGACCCAGCCGTGTCCGGGCGTGGGGCGGCCCTGCAACTCGGACAGCACCACGGCCAGCCGCTGTTCCCGCGCCACCCGCTGGACGCCCTTGATGATCTCGATGTGGTACGAGTCCCGGATCTGCCGGAAGACGAGCTCCAGCACGGCGGCCGGGCGGGCGGCCCGCTTCTGCCGCCGGTGCCCGTGCCTGCGGATGATGTCCTCGATGAGGGCGCGGGTCTCGGGGGCCACGTCCTCTCGGCCGTTGACCACCTTGGAGACCGTCGCGAGCGAGACGCCGGCGTGGGCGGCGATCTGCGCACTGGTCAACGGCCCGGCCGGCACGTCATCGGCGGGGAGGCTCCGGTCAGTTGAGGGCATGCCGAAAAGTCTAGTGTCCCCCGAAAATTTCGACGCAGCGAGGCCGCGGCAGCGAAAACCCTGCTTGGACAGAGGGCCCTGTCCTCCGATCCCGCCCTGTCGAATCCACCGGGAATGAACAGCGAAAATTTCGACCCCGTCAACGGGTGCCCGGGAGCCGGCCCGCTCCCGCGTGGGCGTCCACGAGGCGGGGAACGGCCCGCGGGTGGTCGACGCTGGGCCGCAATTCGGGTGTCCATCCGGCGTCATCGCCGAGCGGCGCGTCGGGGTTGGCCGCGTTGTAGGCGGCGAGCAGGTCCACGGGCCGACCGTTCACGATGTTGCCGTTCTCGGTCATCGACGTGCCGGGGGTCCAGCGGTGGATGACCGACGCCGGGTCGATGTCGCGCGGCAGCGTGATTGCGTTGTGCTCGGCGACCAGCGCGGATGCCGCGCCGATGCCCCATCTGTAGCCGAAGTGGTAGGAGGCGCCCGGCTCCTGGCGGTAGTGGTTGTTGTAGACGTCCACCTGGCCGAAGCGGACCCTCGGCACGCGCTCCCCCACGTTCTGGAAGAGGTTGTGGTGGAACGTCGTCCGCAGATGGCCGAGGTCCGTGCCCGCCGCTCCGTCGCTGTTGCCGATGAGGATGCTCTTGGCGTGGTCGGTGAAGACGTTCCAGGTCACGGTCGTCAGGTCCGCGCCCCGCACGATGTCGAGCAGGCCGTCGTGCTGCTGGTACAGGGCGCCGAAGTAGGACGGCTGCTCGCTGTCCGGGCGGCGGCCGTCGGTGAACGTGTTGTGGTCCACCCACACGTTGACCGAGCCGTCGATCACGACGTTGTCGTACTCGGAGTTCCACTCGCCCTCGTTCCTGCCGTCCCACTGCGGGAAGCAGTCGTAGGCGTCCTCGAAGGTGATGTTGCGGATGATGACGTTGTCCGCGCCCGTCACGTCCAGGCTGCCGCCCAGCAGCCGGGCGTCGTTCCCCACGCCGATGACGGTGGTGTTGGAGCCCACCGGCAGCACGACCCGTTCCGCCTGGTTGGCGGCCGAGGCGAGGCGGGCTTCCTCCAGGGGCCCGGACGGCATCACCTTGCCCCAGGTGGCAGGGTCGTACGCCGCCAGGTAGCCCTCCGGGGTGTACCCGTCGGTGGCGTAGTCCTGGCAGGTCAGGGGGTTGCCCTCGTCGTCGGTGTTGGCGTCGATGGTGCCCTCGATCCTGATGATCCTGGGCACGTCGCCGCCCGCTTCGAGCGCGGCGGCCAGCTCGGCGCGGGTGCTGACGGTGTAGACGTGGTCGGCGTCGGCCGCCGATCCGCCGGTGACCCCGGCGCCCGCCGAGCCCCAGCCGTCGCCGGCGGGCAGGACGGCGCGGGCCCGGTCGGCTCCGTGCCCGGCGGCCCCGGCGGCCCCCGGCAGCAGCGCGACGGCCAGGGCCGCGCACCCGGCCAGGGCCGCCGGGCGGCGCATGGGGCGACTCCGCGTGCGTTGGCGCATTCTGGGTCCTTCGTGGTGACGGTGGGCGGGTGGTGGGGTCAACGTCCGGGCGCACCGGCGGAGTTGAGCGGGTCGCCGCCGGTGCGCCCGGCGCGGGTTGCTGTCCCGGATCGGGGCCGGGGCCGGGGAACGGGGGTCAGCTGATGTCGGCCTGCGGCCCGGCGCCCGCCTCCAGCAGGGCGGGGACCTCGCTCGCGGGGTCGAGGGTGTAGTCGTAGAACGAGCCCGGGTCGAAGCCGTCGCCGCCCGTCTGCCGGTCGCCCTCGCTGTCCACCACGATGCTGCCGGACTCGACGAGTTGGGCGTCGTCGGTGATGTAGTACGGGTCGGTGACGCCCTCGAAGTAGCTGTTCTCGATGACGGTGTTCGACGAGCCCCGCGACCAGTTGCCGCTGCCGGTGTTCTGCAGGTAGTTGTTGTACAGGTGGGCGTTGGCCACGTTGTCGATGCTCGGGTTGCGCGCGTTGGTGTCCGTGAACCAGTTGTGGTGGATGGTGATGCGGGCGGTGACGTTGTCGGTCCAGCCGATGCCGAAGGTCTTGTTGTTCTCGTTGATGATGTTCCAGGACACGGTGAGGTTGGTGGTGTCCTCGCGGCTGTCGATCAGGCCGTCGTTCATCCGCTCCAGCCGGTTGTGGTCGATCCAGACGTGGTCCGCGCCGTCCATCTGGATGGCGTCGTAGTCGTAGTCGTCGTCGCCCGGGTCGTCGTCCGGCATGCGGGTGTCGCGGATGGTCAGATTGCGGACGATGACGTTCGAGACCTCGTTCAGGAAGAACCCGCCGCCGACGATCTCTCCCCCGGTGCCGACGCCGACGATGGTCTTGTTCGAGGCGACGCGCACTTCGTAGCCCATCTGCTCGTACTCGATCGTCCCGTCGACCCGGATGATGTAGGGCTCCTCGGCGGTGGCGTACTGGTTCAGCTCCTCGAAGGTGTCGACGGTGACGGTCTCGCCGCCGGCGCCGCCGGTGGTGCCTCCGTCGGTGGACGCGAACCCCTCGGGGGTGTTCGACCAGGCCGCCGGTGCGGCGGCGCCGCTGGCGGCCGCCTGAACGCCCAGCAGCGAGCCGCCCACGGCGACCGCCGACGCGGCGATCCACCACCGGCGCCGCGTCACGAATGTCTTGGTCATGGTGTGTGTCTCCAGACGTTGTGGGGGTTTCACCCGGCTCGCGAGGGGGGTTTGGCCTTTGTGGGAGCGCTTCCATTTCCTGCCGGGGAGGTGCTGAAGCGCCCGGAGGGACGCGTGGGGCTGTCCGTCCCGCCCCTCAGATGCCGGGTGCGTTCGCTCGCGTCACGCGCGGGGTGGCCGCCGGGGGCGGCCGAGCGCATGGGTCCGGTCGAACGGGGGGCGCGGCTCCATCTGCGCGACGGGCCCGACCCGGCATGCGTCACGGTGTGAGAGGTTCCTGATCACTGGCACGTCCCCGCCTTCGAAAATTTCGCAAGGTAGACCGGTAGTGAGCGGTTCGGAAACCGTAGAAGTAACCGAGAGGGTCGTCAAGTGCTCGGCGCGACGGGAACCCGGGCTTCGAAACTTTCGAAGTGTCCCGCGTCTTCCGGGACTTCGCTTTCCGATTGGTGGAACTCAGGTATGGGGGTCGCTGGTTGCCATCTACTTGGCCGTCTCAGTTCATCGAGCTTCGAGCAGCTCGGCCGACGGGTGGAATCCCGCGCGGCGGTAGAGGGGGGCGCTGCGCTCGGACGGCCAGACGATCAGGACGTCCATGCCTCGGCTCCGCGCGTGCAGCCTCAGCGCATCGAGCAGGGCGGTGCCGAACCCGCGGTTGCGCTGGGAGGGGACGACGTAGAAGTTCGTGACGTAGCCGACGGGGATGTTGTCCTCGTAGGGCTCCGGGATTCTCTCGACCAGGTGGAGGAAGACGTGGCCGCACAGTTCCTCTCCGATTTCCAGGACCCAGGCCAGCCAACGCCCGCCGCCCAGCCGTTCGCGGATCCACTGCTCCGCCTGGTCCATCGACCGGGCCGGCGCGGGAGGTTCTCCCTCGTGGTCCTCTTGTTTGAAGGCCCAGCGCAGTCGGGCGAGAGCGGGGGCGTCAGCTACGCGGGCCTGGCGCACGCGGGTGTCCGTGGTCATGGGCGGAAGTCTCGCGCACCTCGACTGGGACCGGCACGGCGCCGAGAGCGAGCCGCCACCGCCCGGGCATCGCGTACCGGGCCCCGAGCAGGGCTCGTTCCGGGTGAGGGGAGTTCGCCGGTCGCCGCCGTCAGCCGTGCGGTCCGGTCGGCCAACCCCTGAAGTGCTCGGTCACCTTGAGGTTCCCCAGTCACGAAAAAGTGCGTTCTTCCACGTCAGCGTTCGCTCTCCTACAGTTCCCGAGTAACCAGTAGAGAGCTGACAAGGAGACGAACGGCATGGCCATCACCCTGGTGAACCCGAGCGGATTGCCGGAAATCGACGCGTACCGGCAGGTGTCGATCGCGACCGGATCGAAACAGGTCTTCATCGCCGGGCAGGTGGCCTGGGACGCCGACGGGGTCACGGTCGGCGAGGGAGACCTCGCCGCCCAGGTCGAGCAGTGCTACCTCAACATCGGCACGGCCCTGGCGGGGGTCGGCGGCTCCTTCGATGACGTGGCGAAACTGACCGTGTACGTCGTCGACTGGACCCCCGACAAGATGCCCCTGTTCCTGGAGGGCGTCGCACGGGCGGCCGCGAAGCTGGGGGTCACCCCGGTGCCGCCGGGCACATTGCTGGGAGTCGCGGCGCTGGACGTACCGGACCATCTGGTGGAGGTGGAGGCCGTCGCGGTCCTCGACTGAACCCCGTGACCCGCCGCATCGTGCTCGTCACCGGGGCCCCAGGAGCCGGCAAGAGCACCCTGGCCGGGCCGCTTTCCGTGATGCTCGGTTTCCCGCTGCTGTCCAAGGACCTCATCAAGGAGAGCCTGCACGATTCCCTTGCTGCCCCCATCGGCGACCTGGCGTCCTCGCGTCGGCTGGGTGCCGCCGCCATGGACTTGATCTGGGCACTGGCCGCCCGCTGCCCAACAGCGGTGCTGGAAGCGAATTCCCTGCCCGGGCACCCCGACACACGTCCCCGGCTGGATTCCCTGGCGGCCGATGTCGTCGAGGTCAACTGCTGGTGTCCGCCCGCAGAGGCGGCCCGGCGCTACGCGGCCCGGGCGGCCGGCGGCCACCACCACCCGGTTCACGTGGTCCACGAACTCTCGCCCGACGTCCTGGCCCAGTACGACCGGCCCCTGGGGTACGGGCCCGTCATCACGGTGGACACGACGCGTCCCGCCGATCTGCCGGCCATCGCGTCACAGGTCCGCGAGGCGTTTCGGTAGAAGCGGTTTGAAGAGCGGAGTCCGGCCCGCACCAGTGCCGGGCTTCGCGCTCGATGGCGACTGCCAGGCGCGGCCTGCCCCGGCGGGCCGCCGTCCGGTGCGCGGACGGCGGCCCCGGTGGTCAGTAGACCTCCATGCCGTACCAGGCCAGCGCCTCGTTGACCGGCTGGCCGAGGCTGTCGCATCCGTCGTTCCACGTGAGCTTGCCGGAGTTGATTCCGAGCGCCGCGTCGCCGTGGAAGACGGGACCGCCGCTGTCACCGCCCTCGATACAGTTCGTCCATCTGAAGAGCCCGGTGACGTTCCCATCGCCGTAGTTGGCGGTGACGTTCTTCTGCAGCACGTAGCCGCAGATGTGGCCCGTCTTCCAGCCACTGGAGCAGAGATACTCATCGGCGAACGGGTCGCGCGAGTGCGTGATGTTCTGGTAGGTCCCGTCGTGCAGGTAGACGTTGCCCGGCTTGGTGACGTCGGCGTTGTAGTGCCGCACCAGGCCGAAGTCGGCCCCGGGGTAGAACGAGCCCACCTCATAGCCGATGTAGAGGCCGTTGCCATTGCGCCAGTCGGCGGCGCCATACGTCTTGTCGGTGCAGTGTCCGGCGGTGAGGAAGAACAGTGAGTTGGGGTTGCTCTTGTCCCGGACGTTGAAGCCCAGCGAGCAGGGCACAAGGCTCCCGCCCTCGATGTAGGCGCCGCCGCTGATGGTCTCCTGGAGTTCACCGTCGACCCGGGAAACGTGCACGGCCGACCCGAACGGCTCGGCGACGCGCAGCAGTTCCGCGTAGTCGGCGTCCGAAACGGTGCTGTCCGCCTGGACGTTGATCCGGTTCGCCTCGGTGTCGGTGCCCCAGGTGGTGCCGGGAACGCTGACCGACTCGTTGAACGCGTCGGTGACGGCATCCAGTTCGGCCGCGCCGTAGGTCACCTGCTCGGCGATGCCACCCGCCTCACGCACGGCGCTCGCGGCGGTTTCATCGGTGACCGTGACCACCAGCCGGTCACGGTCCTGGTCCAGATAGACGCCGCCGGTACGCGACGCGCCGAGCTCCTCGGCCAGGTCGGTCGCGTCCCGGCCGCTGATTCCCCCGGCAACGGGCACATCGTGAGGGGCAGTTGCCTGGGCGGGCTCTGCCTGCGCCCCGGACGGGCTGAGCAGAACGCCGGAGAGCAGGAGCGTTGCGGCTATCGGTATCAGTGCGGCACGCCGCGACCATGAAGATCTCAAGATCTGAATCTTTCTCGGTGCAGGAAGAACGATGCGCCGCACACACGGCCGTGCGGCGCCCGAAGTTAAACGCGCGCACCTCTCACCCAACTACCGCCGCAAGTTGACGATCAGATGACCAGTCGACTTCGCTACCGGCCGGCGCTTCACGCGCCGAGTGGCGCGTTCCCGTGGGGCCCCGGCGTGTGATCTGCGCCACTTTCGGCCGAGCGTCGGGGATATGCCGCCCGTGAAACGCGGGGACGGGCCGGCCGTCTCCGGCCCACCCGAGGCCGTTTCCACTGGTGAGGAACGCGGGATGCGGCCCGGCGGCGTCAACTCCCCATGTACGCCTGGCATATGCGCGGGCCCGGGATCGCGCGTTCCGAAAAAAGCCCACGAGCGCTTCAACGATGAGCTACCTCACACGGTTAGCTGATGGCTGAGAGCGACGACGCTTTCCAGTGCGGACCTGGGGTGGGGGTACCGAGGACCGGCTGTTCCTACGTACCGAAGGACCCAATCCGTTGAGCCACGATGTCGCGATCAGCGTCGTAACGCTGCTCCTGGTGCTGCGGGTGTTCGGCCCCGACCTGCTGTCCCTTCTCCGGCGGGTGCTGGGGGCGGGCGTACGGGTCGGCGCCGCCGCGCTGGCCGAACAGCACCACCGCTCCATGACCACCGCGCGCGGGACCGTGTCGCTGCGAGAAGGCGAGGAGCAGGCGTGAGCGATGTTCCCGATATGCCTCCCGGAGCCGATCGCGCTGTCCGGGAGCTGACCCGCCGCCTGCCGACCGCCTTCTGGGCGTTCCACGAGCAGTACTACCGGACCTACAAGGGATACGCCGAGCTGATGCTCGGCGACCCCCACGCCGCCAGCCGTCTGGTCCACCGCGTGATGATGGACCTGGCCGTCAACTGGAACCGCCTGATGCAGGAGGAGTCGCCCGGCGCGACCGCCTGGGCGATCCTGAAGATCAGCGTCGCCCAGGAACTCGACGCCCGCGACAGCGAGCCGGCCTTGACCGAGATCGCCGCCTTCCGCCGCGCCCTGCTGGATCCCTACCGGGAGAAGTTCGCCGCCCTGGAGAGCGGACTGGGCCTGTACGCCGCGATAGCCCGGCTTCCCGAGCGTCAGTACGACGTGATCGTGCTGCAGTACGTGTTGCAGCTTCCTCCCCACCGCGTCGCCAGCATCATGGGGGTCCGCCTGACCACAGTGCGTTCCCACCGCCGGATGGCCCGGGCCAAGCTCGCCCGCGACCTGGGCCTTGTCATCAACCCGGATCACGACGACGAGGATGAGTCACTATGAGCAGCCGCCCCAGCATCGACGACTATCTCCTCCACGCGGCCGTCCCCGCCCCCACACCCGACCCGCGATACGAGAACGAGGCGGCCGAACTCGCCGCGTCGCGCCGCCGGATCGAGGAAGAGATCGCCGACACCCTGTGGCAGGAAGCCCTCCACCGCGACTCCTACGCCCAGCAGTTCCTCACCGCCCGCCCCATCGCCAAGCCCGACGCGCCGTTCCCCAGACCGCCGGTGGCCCTCCAGGAACAGTCCGCACGCGACCTCGCCGAACTGTCCCGGATGGTCATCGCCACCTCCAACGCTGCGGCCGACATCGCCGGCCTGGTGAACTCCCAGTGCATCGAACCCGACGGCGCCCTGATCTTCGCCTGCCTGCTCCACCTCTCCGACCGCCACGACGGCGCCCAGTTCTGGTGGCAGTTCAGCGCCGGCGCCGGCAAGTCCACCGCCGCGCTGTGCCTGTACCTCCTCCACCTCCAGCGCGGCGAGATGCGCGACGCCGACCACTGGGCCAACGAAGCCACCACCCTCGAAGTCCTCGACCACCTCAGCGGACAGCACATGACCCGACCGGCACGCGTCTTCTACGCCTGGGAGGAACCCACCCTGTACGGCCGCGGATTCGCCACGGTCGAGTCCATGCTGCTGCGTACCGTCACGTCCCTGGGCGACGGCCCGGCGCCGAAGCACACCCGCCCCTGGCGCGACCTCACCGCGGCCGTCAAGCGCCTCAGCGTCGACCACGACCCGTGCTTCGGCGACATCCCCCGCCCCAGCCCGGACCTCGCGGCGCAACTGGAGGAAGCCATCGCGTCCTGAACGGTGGTGAGGTCCGTCCCGGCTCAGGAGCAGCAGCCCGAGCCGCCGCCCGTGCCGGACCGCTCGCCGTGGAGGTCGTCGTCGTGCCCGGCGGCGATCCGCGCCCACTGCGCGGTCGGCCGTCCGTCCTTGCGGAACTGCTGCCCGCGGGTCTCGTAGGGCTGCGGCCAGCCCGTGGGGGAGTCCTCCCACGTCTCCTGCCGTCCGTAGACGGTCATGTCGAGGATGCCGTAGGAGGGCTCCATGGGCTCGACGCCGCGAGAGGTGGTCCAGTAGGTCTCGAAGACGCGGTCCCCGTCGGTGAGATAGCACACCTTCATGCCGAAGTGGCGGCCGGCGACGAGCCGTTCGCGGGACGTGGCCGGCACGGAGTACCAGGGCGTGTCCCAGCCCATGAAGCGGCGATAGCGTTCGGACTCCTCGAAGGGGCCCTGGCAGAAGACGGCGAAGGTGACGTCGCGCTGGTGCAGATAGGACAGTTCGCGGACCTGACCGGAGAAGAAGGTGCACCCCTCGCACTGGTCGGCGGCGGCGCGCCCGTCGTGCCACATGTGAAACGACGCGAACAACTGGGCGCGGCCCTCGAAGGCGTCGATCAGGGGGACTTCCCCGCCGCCCCCGACGAGCGGCGTCGACGCGTCCACCTCGGTCATGGGCAGCCGTCGCCGTGCGGCGGCGATCACGTCGCCCTCCCGGGTGTGCGCCTTTTCCCGGGCGCGCAGGGAGTCGATGGCGGCCAGCCACTCCGAGCGGGAGACGACCGGCGGCTTGTTCATAGCTGTCATGCCGGTACTGACCCGGCAGCCGGCCGGAACTCATCGGCGGGGCCCGGAACAGCCTGCGGCGGGTATCCGCGCCTGCGTCATCTGCCGAGTCTCACACTCAGTCCCTCAACCTGGCGGAGGGCCGAATTTTTCAGTAAGCACACCAGGCCAGTCATGATGCGCGAGTCCCGCGTGCATCAGCAGATCTCTCCAATCGCGCTGCGCCACATTCATGATGACGTCGAGGTGGACCCCCTGCGCGAAGAGAAGGACCACAGCCGCTGCCATGCGTTCACGATCTTGCCCTCCGAAGACCGATCCATCAAAATCCGAAATAGCCTCCAAAAGCTTCACTCGACGAGGTTCATCGAATTCGCGCGCGATAAAAGCCGTGATCCGCTCGGACAAAGTCAGGCAACAGGCTCCAGAATTCGATTCATTGGCGGGCATGTGCATGCCGCCCGAAGTGTAGCCAGCTGGAGCGTCTGCACCAGGACCGGCGACCGGCCAGGGAAGCGGCGGCGAGCCCGCCGGAGAACGCCGTCCGCGGGACGGCAGGTTCACCCACATAGACAGCGTTCGCCCCACTGACAGTCTCCCGTCCCAGTGGTATGACGAACGCATGACATTGAGCCGACGTGTATTCATGGGCGCGGTCGCGGCGGGTGCGGCGCTGGGGCCGGGCGCAGGTGCGAGTGCGAGGGCGGCGGGCCGGGAGGGGACGGTCGCCGCTTCCGCCGTGGTGCGGGACGACAGCTACGACGGTTCCGCCCTGTGGCTGCGCTACGTGCCGATCAGCGATCCCCGTCTCCTCCGTCAGTACCGGGACCAGGTCACCACGGTCATCGTGGAGAACGCCGACCGGAACAAGGTGTACCGCCATACCCCGAACCTGAGCATGGCTCCGGGCTCGACCGAGAGGCTGATGGAGTCCACCCTGGAGGCGGCCCGGGAGGAACTGGTCAGAGGGCTGGGCGGGTTGCTGGACCGGGAGGTGCGGGTGAGCCCCGGCCCGGGCAGCCGGATCCCGCACGGTGCCGTGGTCGTGGGAACCCGGGAGAGTTCGCGGGTCGTTCGGCGCTACGTCGCACCCGATGAGCTGGAACCCGTCGGCGATGACGGCTACCTCATCCGGTCGCTCTCCAACGGCACGCGCCGGTTCACCGTCATCGCCGGCAACACGGACGTCGGGGCGCTCTACGGGACGTTCGCCTTCCTGCGGCGCCTCCAGACGCACAAGCCCCTGACGGAGCTGGACATCTCCGAGGCTCCCAGGGTCGCGAACCGCCACCTGAACTACTGGGACACCGAGCGCCTCTACGCCGGCAACAACGAATCCGGTACGGGCGGGCTGAACGGCGAGAACGGCGCGATCTTCAACTTCGCCGCCACCGGCGCCAGTGCCGCGCTGAACCTGCCGGTCGTCCTGGACCGTTACCTCGTGGCGGCGCGGGCGATGGCGTCCGTGGGCATCACCGGCATCACCATCAACAACGTCAACGCCAACAACGCGTACCTCACGCCGGAGTACATCGCGCAAGAGGCGGCGCTGGCCGACGCGTTGCGCCCCTACGGCATCAAGCTCGCCCTCTCCATCCGATACGCGGCGCCCGTGGACCCCAGGTTCGCGCCGGACACGCTGACGGAGGAGCAGATGGCCCCCAACGACCCCGCCTTCCAGGCGTGGTGGAACCGGAAGGCCAGGCAACTCCAGGAAGCCATACCGGACTTCATCGGCTTCACCGTGAAGGCCAACTCCGAGGGCCAGCCGGGCCCCCAGGACTTCGGGTACGACCACGGCGACGGCGCCAACGGCATGGCCGTGGCGGTGGCCCCGCTGGGCATGAAGATCTACTGGCGCACCTTCGTCTACAACCCCGACGTGGACAGTGACCGGTTGAAGCGGGCCTACCTGGAGTTCGGCCCGATCGACGACGAGGCCCAGCCCGACGGGACGAAGGGCCGCTTCCTGGACAACGTGTTCCTGCAGACCAAGAACGGGCCCCTGGACTTCCAGGCCAGGGAGCCCATTCATCCGATGTTCGGCCGCATGGAGAACACCAACCAGGCGCTGGAACTCCAGATCACGCAGGAGTACACCGGCCAGAACAGGATGCTCTGCTTCCTCGCCCCCATGTGGGAGGAGATCCTGAAGACCGACACGTACGCAACCGACGCGCGAGGGCAGTTGCTCGACAAGCGCCTGGTGGGCAACGTCGTGGACGGCACGGCCCAGAACCACTCGGACACCGCCATCGTCGGCGTGGCCAACCTGGGCAACGCCGACAACCTGACCGGGCACCACTTCTCCCAGGCGAACCTGTACGCCTTCGGCCGCCAGGCCTGGGACTGGACACTGGACTCGGCGGACATCGCCGACGACTGGGTCCGGATGACCTGGGGCAACGACCGGAACGTCGTCGACGCCGTCGTCGTCGCCATGATGATGGGCTCCTGGGAGGCGCTGGTGAGCTACCAGACCCCGCTCGGGATCGGCCACCAGTTCACCGCCGACGTGCACTACGGCCCGGGCCCCTCGGAGTCGCATCTGCCGCGGGAGGACTGGAACCCCACCTACTACAACCAGGCGGACAGCGTGGGCCTGGGCTACGACCGCTCCCCCACCGGAAGCAACCTCACCGCCCAGTACTTCCCCACCCTGGAGGCGCGATACGGAGACATCGACACCGTCCCGGAGAACCTGATGATGTGGTTCCACCACGTGCCCTGGGACCGCCCGATGAGCAGCGGCAGGATCTTCTGGGACGAGTTGGTCGACCGCTACTACTCGGGCGTCCGGTACGTCACCGGCATGCGGCGGACCTGGGACTCCCTGGAGGCCGACATCGACGCCCGCCGCTTCTCCGAGGTCCGGGCCAAGCTCGCGCTCCACGAAGCCGACGCGGCCGACTGGCGGGACACCTGCGTGAGCTACTGGCAGGAGTTCAGCGGCCGGGAGATCCGGGCGGAGGGCTGACCGCCGGGCGGCCCGGTCCGGTACGGGCCGCCCGGATCGCCGTCAACTCGCCACGTTCCGGGCCAGGTAGAGGCTTGTCGCGGTGGTGACGAATCGCGCGACGTGGTGCGCGCGCGAGTGCTCGGACCAGGCCACCGCGATGGTGTACGGGGTGGCGTCCGTGACAGGCCGGTAGACGACGTCCGCGCGCGGATTGCCGTCGGCCACCGACTCCGGGATCAGGGCCACGGCCTGTCCGAGCGCCACCACCTCGATCAACTGGCCGGGATCGCTGACGGCCGGCCCGGACACGTCCGCCCCGGCATCGGGCGCGCCGGACGGCGGCCGCGCCATGTCCCGGTCGCGCCCGGACCAGTAGGCGCGTTCCGCCGGTGTGGAACGCGGCCACTGCGGCACGGGCTCGCCCCGCAGATCGCGGCACCGCAACTCGCCCCGCCGGGTGAGCGGGTGGCCGGCCGGCAGGGCCGCCACCCGGCGCTCGGTGGTCAACGGCTCGACGTCGAGCCCGCGCGCGTCGAAGTAGGAGCCGAGCAGGGCCACATCCGCGCGCCCGTCCCGCACCATGTCCGCCTGCTCCCGGTAGCCGCCGACCGTGATCTCGACCCGGGCCGCGCCGGGCGATGCCGCGTAGGCGTCCACGACGCGTCGCAGCATGCCGGTGGCGATGCCCGGCTTGGCGGTCACGACCAGCGTGGGCGTGGAGTGCGCGGCACGGCGGGCCCGGCGGGTCACCGCGGTGAGCACGTCGAGCGCGAACCGCGCCTCGTCGAGCATGGTCCGCCCGAGGTCGGTCAGGGCGACATGCCGGGTGTCCCGGTGGAACAGGTCCGCGCCCAGGCGCCGTTCCATCTGCCGGATGGCCCTCGACAGCGGGGGCTGCGCCATCCCGAGCCGCTCGGCCGCGCGGGAGAAGTTGAGCTCCTCGGCGACCGTGACGAAGTAGCGCAGTTCGCGTGCTTCGAAGCCATCCATACCCGCCGAGTATAGGCAGGGACCGAATGGGTCTTTCCGCGCGGCAGGTCACGGGTGCTGGACTGGACGCACAGCGACGCAACCGCCGGGCCGGGCACCGCCGTTGCCCGCTGATTCAGCGACCCCGATCTGTCTCCGCGCACGCCGCCGCACACGTTCTCCGAAGCCACGGCCGACGGCGTGAGAGGAAGGAAACATCATGGACCTGTTGCCCCGTCGGCTTCTCGGCGACGACACGCGACGACTCGCCTCCGACACCGGCCTGCTGCTGCTCCGCTTCGCGGTCGGCGCCATCTTCATCGCGCACGGCTGGGGCGACGCGACCCAGGACGGCGGAGCCGGCGCGAACAGCGGGAACTACCGGGACGCCGGGATCCCGCTGCCCGAGCTGAGCGCCTGGTTCGGTGCCTATATGCAGCTCATCGGCGGCTGCGCGGTCATCGTCGGCGCGCTGACCCGGCTGGCCGCCGCCGGTCTCGCCGTCGTGATGGCCGGGGCGCTGCTCTACGTCCACTCCGGGGAGCCTCTGGTCATGGAGCAGGACGGCAGCGGCTCCGGGTTCGCGCTCAGCATGTTCGCGGCGTCGCTCGCGCTGCTCGGCACCGGTGCCGGCCGGTTCGGCGTCGACCGGGCGTTCACCGGCCGGCAGTCCCGCCCCACTCCCCCGGTCGGGATCGGGCAGCCCAGTGGCGCGTAGGCTCGCGGCCCCGCTCGCCGGTGCCGCGCTCCTGGCGGTGGTCGCGTGCACCGGCGGCGACACGAGCACGGCCGAGGGAGAGCCGCCGTCACCGCGCGGCGGTGGCCTGCTGGCGCGACTGCGGGAGGGCGGCCTCACCATCGTCATCCGGCACGCGGAGACCGACCGTTCGCAACCCGACGACCCCACCGTGGACCTCGACGACTGCGCCACGCAGCGCAACCTCTCCGAGGCGGGGCGCGCCGACGCCCGGTCGATCGGAACGGCCATCGACGCGCTGGACATCCCCGTCGGAGAGGTGTGGGCCAGCCCCTACTGCCGCAGCAGGGACACCGCCGAACTGGCCTTCGGCCGCTTCGAGGTGGTGAACGGTCTGGAACGGCTCTACCCCGAGCGCGACGAGCAGGCCGACCAGCGGCTGAGCCAACTGCTCCGGCAGCGGGCGCCCCGCGACGGCCAGCCGAACCTGATCGTCGCCAGTCACGGCGTCTACCCGAGCGCGCTCGCGCCACCGGCCGCGATCGGCGAGGGCGAGGCGGCCCTCTACGCCCGGGCCGGAAACGGGTTCGAGCTGGTCGACCGGCTCGAACCGGACGAGTGGGCCGGGCTCGACGCGGGCGCGGGCGCCGACGCGTTGAGCGGAGGCGCGGCACGGGTACCGGACAGCGTGGTCGCGGTGAACGGGCCGCGCGGCACCGGGTCGGCGTTCCGCGTCGCCGTGCCCGGCGTCCTCGTGACCAGCGCGCGGCTGGTGGGGAACGCGCCGGAGGTGGCCGTGATCCGGCCGGACGGCGGCCGGATCACCGCACGGGTGCTGGGCCTCCGGCACGACGTCGACATCGCGGCGCTGGTGATCGACGACGACTCCGGCCTGCCGCCCCTGCACTCCGCCTCCGGACTGGCCGAGGCGCGAGGCGGGGACCGTGCGTTCGCGATCGGGGGATCGGGCGCGGTGACCGAGGGCGCGCTCCGCGCGCTGGACGAAGCCGTAACGCTGGACGGCGGCGGCGAGTTGGCGGCGATCCGCCTCGACGCGGACGCGCCCCCGGCCAGCCTGGGCGGGCCGCTGGTCGACGAGGACGGTCACGTGCTCGGCGTCCTCACCGGGGCGGCCGGCGGGCGCGGCGGCGTCGCGATCCCGGTCGACGTGGCCCGGAGCGCCGCGCTGGGCATCGTCCGGGACAGTTCCTGAACCGGACCGGGACGCACCGGCCGTGGTTGACGGTCGCCTCGCTCCGGACCGTTTCGGTGGTGTGTCGCCGGGTAAAAATCCCGGGTAACTTGGGAGCGCTCCCACCCCGGAAAACAACATCACCCCCCACTCCCTTCCGGAAGACGGAGACCGCAACAATGTACGCAGACACCCCCATTCGCCGCTGGACGCTGCGGGTGATCACTCCGGTGATAGCCGGCGTTGTCGGCCTGCTCACCCTGTTCATGAGTCCGTGGACCGACTCGGCCAGCGCCCACGGCTCGATCGTGGACCCCGCCTCGCGCAGCTACGGCTGCTGGGAGCGCTGGGGCAGCGACCACCTGAACCCGGCCATGGAGCAGGAAGACCCCATGTGCTGGCAGGCCTTCCGGGCCAACCCGAACACCATGTGGAACTGGATGAGCCTGTTCCGGGAGAACCTGGCCGGCAACTGGCAGAGCGCGATCCCCAACGGGAAGCTGTGCAGCGCCGGCGATGCCCAGGGCGGCCTGGCCACCTCGCTCGACAACCCCGGCCCGTGGACCACGACGAACGTCGGCAGCAACTTCAGCGTCGAGCTGTATGACACGGCCCGCCACGGTGCCGACTTCTTCGAGGTGTATGTCACCAAGCAGGGCTTCGACCCCACCACCGAGGCCCTGGGCTGGGACGACCTGGAACTCGTGGAGGAGACCGGCAGCTACGCGCCGGCCGAGCGCATCTCCTTCGACGTCAGCGCCCCGGGGCGCAGCGGCCACCACATCGTGTACACGATCTGGCAGGCCTCGCACCTGGACCAGACGTACTTCATCTGCAGTGACGTCAACTTCACCTGAGGCCGTCGGCCGGTGAACTGACACCGCCCACCGGGTCCCTGCCGGGGCCCGGTGGGCTTCACCGGTCGGGCCGGGCCGCGCGGTCCTCGCCCCACGCGTTCGAGCTTGGTCCAGCCGGTCCAGCCCCGTTGCCTCAGCAGCTCGATCAGTCGGCGGGCCGGCGGCGCGGTGTCAAACGCCAGGGTGTCCAGCAGCTTGGCGAACGGCGGCTCGATGTCGGCGTCGTCGACGTAGTCCTCGCCCCGCTCGTCGGCCATCCGCGTGAGGTAGGCGGCCATCTTGTCGGCCAGTTCGACCAGCCCGGGGTCGTCGTCGGTCCGGTCGAGGGCCCGGCCCAGGGTGAGGTAGAAGTCGACGAGCTGCCGGTCGGCGAGCTGCCGCCGCTTGCGTGCCACCCACTCCGGGACCCGCTCGGGCGTGAGTGCGGCGAGCGGGATCCAGCCGTCGCGTTCGACCCGGACGATCCGCTCGTCGACGCCGAGCGCCCGCAGCCGGTCGAGGAACTCGACGACCTCCGGTGGCAGCGCCAGGTGGTCCCCGGCGGCGAGACGGGCGATCCGCTCGCGGTGCCGCTGCCGCTCCCGGATCTCCGCCCGCAGCCGCTTGTCGATGTCCGCGACCGCCGCGGCGAACTCCTCCTGGTCGGCCCGCAGCAGCTCCCGCACACGCGCCAGCGGGACCCCGGCCTCGGCGAGCGTCCGGATCCTGATCAGCTCGACCACGGCGCCGGCGTCGTACCTCCGATAGCCGGAGTGGTCCCGCTCGGGCTCCGGCAGCAGCCCCTTGACGTGGTAGTGCCGCACCGCGCACACCGTGACTCCGGCGTACGAGGCCAGCTCGCCGATGGTCAGCATCGGTCCAGTCTCCCAGGGCCGGTCACGAGTTCGCCCGGCCGTGTGGCCGCTGGGTGCCGCGGATGATCCGGGCGATGTCCGGGGCGTGTGTGAAGACCAGCCGGTGATCGGCGTCGAGCCAGGACGTGGCGATGTGCGGCCGTTCGCGGACGAGCCGTTCGATGCCGGCCCGCCAGAGCCGATTGTGCCGCGGCGCGCGGCCTGCGCCGCTGTCGCCTGCGATCGAGGTCGACATGATCACGCTGATGGGGTGGTCGATCCTCCGGTACCGGTCGAGGATGCCGGACCGAACCACATCCATCTCCAGGCCCAGGTCGAAGATCTCCCCGGCGGTGAGCGACACCTGACGCGCGGTGCCCCTGGCGGCCTCCTGTCCCGCCGCCTGGTCCGCCACCATCGCGCGGAACTCCGCCAGGCCGGCGTCGGTGATGAACGGTTCGGGCATCGGGTTCGCGCCGTCGATGAGAACGAGCTCGGCGACGGTGTCCGGACGCTCGGCGGCATGGTGGACGGCCAGGTCCGCGCCCAGCGAGTAGCCCACGAGCACGGGCGCCGAGGGCAGGCCGAGGCGTCCCAACCGCGCCATCACGGCGTTGAGATCGCCGAGGAACGCCTCGAAGGAGTACCGGTCGGCGGCCGGTGCGAGGCCATGCCCCCGGAGGTCGAAGGTCACCACGTCGTGGTCGCGCCGCAGCAACTCGGTCAGCTCGCGCAGATCGGCCTGTGTCGAGCACAGCCCGGGGCACAGGACCAGCGGCCGCCCCCGGCCGCCGCGGGACACCGGGATCGTGAGGCCGTCGTGGTGGACCGTGAAGTGCTCGGTGTCGCCGCCGGTCGGCGGGTCACTGATCGTCCGTTTCGTCGTCATGCCCGCATGCTGAGGGGTTGACCCTGCGGCAGGGTCAATCGGGTGTTCGCGGCGTTCCGGATGTCTGCGGGCCCCTGGCCGGTTCGGCGAGCCGCCGCCCGGCTAGGGTCGGCCCATGCGTTCCCCCACCCCGATCGAGCAACGACTGCTCACGGCCCAGCGGGAGTTGCGGGACTGCCCGCACCTGACCGTGGACCGATCGGTGACCGGCGAGCTGGGCCAGATCTTCGAGAAGACGCCGGCGATGTTCGGCTACCTGCCCGAGTGGGACGGCGTGGTGCTCAGCCCCCAACTGTGCGTGAACAGCCCACGCATCGGCGAGCTCGCCAACTGCTGGCGGAGCGCGCCGCATTCCGGCCTGCCGGAACTGGGCGGCGAGTTCCGCATCACCGATCTGTTCAGCGCGGTGAACAAGCGTCCGCCCGATCTGATCCCCGCCGGCTGGCCGGGGGCCCAGCTCTGCGCCGAGCTGCGCGTCATCGACGACACCCCGCTCACGGCGGCCGGGCGGCTCGCGGCGATCCGGATCCAGCGGCACACCGACCCGCTGGAAGTCTGGTACTACGACATGGACATGAACGAAATCGAGGGCTGGAACGGGCAATTGGTGCGGCTGGAGCTCACCTACCCGCAATACGTGGAGCAGTTGGCGCTGACCAGGGGAACGCACGGGTGGCAGTACCTGTTCACCGCCGAAGTGCCGTTCGGCGACCCGTACTTCAAGGACATCCGCACCGGCCTCGCGGCGATGCTGGACCACTTTCCCGGGCTCTTCCCCGCCTGGGACTTCACCGACCTGCGCCGGCGCTTCGCCGCCCGATTCGCCTGACGGCTCGCGCCGGTGCGGCGGTTGGAGTTCGGCCCGCGGCCGAGCCCTCGGTCAGCGCGTCCCTGAGGAGGAGGACATCGTCCGAGATGACGTCGGCGCGCAAGGTGCCGTCCCGGGCCCGGCCTTCAGGAGGGTGGCGACGGCGTCGGTGAGGAGTGCGCCGCTGACCCGAGGGGCCGGAAGCCGGGCGTCAACGCGCGCGATTTGAATCTGACGGGGTCGCGCTGCCCGGGGTCGTCTCGACCTTGGTGTAGAGGATGTCGCGGGCCTGCTCGGCAGCGCGTGCGATGCTCTCGCCGACGAAGTCGAGGAAGCGGGCGATGTTCTCCAGGCGGGTGGCGGCCGGGGTGTCGGGGCCGAGGACACCGACGCCTTGGCGTGCGGTCTCGGCGAGTTGGGCGTTGGACCGGGCGGCGGCGATCATCGACTGGTACCAGACGTCGTCGTCGACGCGGTAGCGCTCGCGGCGGCGTTCGTCGCGTTCGCGGCGGATGAGGCCCTGGTTCTCGAGGAACGCGATCGCCTTGGAGACCGAGGCCGGGCTGACCTGGAGACGCTGAACGAGCTCGGACGCGGTCAGGCTCCCCGCGTCGGTGGTGAACATGCAGGTCAGCACCCGGGCCATCATCTTGGGCAGGCCCTGTTGCATCAGGAGGGTGGTGAACGCCTCCTCGTACTCGCGCACGGCCTCGGCGTCGCGTCCGTGGGCCTGGTCGGGCGCCTGCGACCCGCGAGGCACGGCGGCCCGCCTGCGCCGGTGGGCGCGGCGCTCGGTGGCGCGCTGGGCCAGGTCGGCGCGGTAAGCGGTGGGGCCGCCGTTGCGCATCACCTCACGCGTGATCGTCGAGGTGGGGCGGTCGAGACGTCTGGCGATCTCCGCGTAGGCGTCGCCGTCGGCCAGCCCCAGCGCGATCTGCCGGCGTTCGGACTGGGTGAGCCTGCCTCCCGGCATCACGGCCTCCTTGGGGGTTCCCGTGTTGCCCGCAGCTTAGCGTTCACTCCTGAGTCAGTGCAACGAGCGGGCGTTGAGTCGTTGCATTGAATTCCAACCCATTGCAATGACTTATCTGCTCCCACGTGCGGCGATAACGATTTTGCGCAACAAGCTTGTTGCCCGATCCTCGAACGCAACGTAGCGTTTGCGACGTCAGAAACGACAAGCACAGGAGAGAAACCATGCAGACCTTCGACACCCCCGCCCCGATCTCCGCCGTCCTGGACATCCCCGCCGGGCGCATCCAGTTCATCGCCGCCGACCGGACCGACACCACCGTCGAGGTCCTGCCCGCCAACGCCTCCAAGGGCCGCGATGTGAAGGCGGCGGAACAGACCACGGTCGACTACCGCGACGGCGTCCTGCGGATCGACGCCCCGGCGGCGAAGAACCAGTACCTGGGCCCCTCCGGATCCATCGAGATCACCGTCCAACTGCCCGCCGGCTCCCGCATCGAGGCCAAGGCGGCCAGCGCCGAGTTCCGGTGCGTGGGACGGCTCGGCGACATCGTCTTCGAGGGCGCGCACGGCGCGGTCAAGATCGACGAAGCCGCGGGCATCCGCCTCACCGCCTCCGCCGGCGACGTCTCCATCGGCCGCCTGGCCGGCCCCGCACAGATCAGCACCCACCAGGGCGACATCCACATCGCCGAGGCCGCGCGCGGCACGCTCGTGGCCACCACCCAGATGGGCGACATCACCGTCGGCACCGCCCACGGAGTCTCCGCCACCCTGGACGCCAGCACCGGCTACGGCCGCATCCACAACGCCCTCACCAACACCGACGGCCCCACCGCCCCCCTCACCATCCGCGCCACCACCTCCCACGGCGACATCACCGCCCGCAGCCTGTAAGCAAAGGAGCGTCAGCCGTCGAAGAAATCCGGTCGACAAGCGAGCCCGCGAAGCACTGTGATGGCCCCGACTGCCCGCCAGCCGGAGCGGGCCGACCGCAGGAGCAGCTCTCTTGACGACAGGGAGAACCACGCAAGCCCGCCCCGCGATCGATACCGCACTGGTCAGACGCCTGGTCGACGCGCAGTTCCCGCAGTGGGCCGGGCTCCCCCTGGAGTTGCTCGACCCGGCCGGCTCGGACCATGTGATCCACCGGCTGGGCAAGGAACTGTCCGTCCGGCTGCCCCGCCACGCCGGCGCCATCGGGCAGGCGCGGAAGGAGTCGGAGTGGCTGTCCCGGCTCGCCCCGCACCTGCCCCTGGCCATCCCGGTCCCGGTGGCGGTGGGGGAACCGGACTTCGGCTATCCATGGCACTGGGCGGTGTCCCGCTGGCCGGAGGGCGAGGTGGCGACCGTTGAAGCACTGGCCGACTCAACCGAAACCGCCGTCGAACTGGCCGAGTTCCTGACCGCCCTGCAGCGGTTCGCGCCCGAGGACGTCGCGGCCCTGGGTGCCCGCGCCGACCTCGCCGCCCAGCCGCTCGCCGACAGGGACCGGGCGACAAGGGCCGCCATCGCGAAGGTCGGCGGCGTTTTCGACGCCCCGGCCATGACCGAGTTGCGGGACGCGGCGCTGAACGCCCCCGGTGGGATCGTCCCCCGGTCTGGTTCCACGGCGACTTCCACACCGGCAACCTGCTGACCACGGCCGGCCGCGTCAGCGCGGTCATCGACTTCGGCGGCCTCGGCATCGGCGACCCGGCCTGCGACCTGACCATCGCCTTCACCCTGATGTCGGCCAGTCCCGAGCGGCCTTCCGCTCCGCGCTCATGGCATCGACGACGCCACCTGGCTCCGTGGCCGCGGCTGGGCCCTGGCCACCGGATTGAACGCCTACACTTCCTACGCCGCCGTCAACTCCTGGATCGCCGCACAGACTTCCCGTCAGATCACCGAGGCGCTCGTCGGCTAGGCCCGTACTTCGCGGGTCGGTGAATCGGATGGTTCGGTGGCCGGTCCGGTGTCCGGTCGGGGGTCTGTCGCGTTGGAGCGGGTGTGTCGATGACTTCCCGGTCCCCGCGGCCACGGACGG